>JAIWNU010000037.1 GCA_020216655.1 Treponema sp.
AAATAAAAATATAGCGCTTTCTTCTTCGAGAAAGATTACGAAAGGCAAAAAATGCATACATTGAAAATATTCTAAAAGAAATACAATTGTTTGGCAATAATAGTAGTAATGATTGAATGCTTGGTTGCCACTATCTCCGCATTTTTGTTCATTCTATGAACATTTTAGTACATAAATAGTGAATTTTTTAATCCTTCTTGGGAAATATTTTCACAAATTGATCCAATCTCAAAAGTCGGTCACTACTCTTTGAGTTATAAAATTAGCCTTTGTAATATTATTTCTTGACAGGATAAATATTTAATTTATAATATAAGTCATTATATATCTTGGTATACATATTGCTATACATATATATCATACCAAAGGGTATGAAAGGAGTTTAACATGAAACAGATGATTCGTTGGGCCTTAATTCTTAGTTTAGCAACTTTAGGGAGCATGGCGTTCGCAGCAAATACCGGTACAACGGTTTTGTACGGAAACGGGGCCGCCAAGGCAGACACGGACCTTACCATACAGGATATGCTCACCTATGCTATACAGGATGAATATTTAGCCAGGGGGGAATATGTGGCTATTATGGCCAAATTCGGCACGATCCGCCCATTCTCCAATATTATGGAAGCAGAAAAAACCCATATCAGCTGGCTTGAACAGGCTTTCAAGACCTACAAGATTGCGATCCCGAAAGATGAGTCCGCATCCTTTATCGTTGTGCCTAAAACAGTTACCGAAGCCTACGAAGCGGGGGTACAGGCAGAAATTGACAACATTGCCATGTATGACCGTTTCCTTGCCCAGCCTGTCATTCAGGATCCAAAATTTGCGGACCTGAAGACCCTCTTTACCAATTTGCGCAATGCCTCAGAAAACCACCTGCGGGCATTCAAAAACCAGCTCGGTAGATGAGCCTTACCGCGGAAATACGCAGCTGGCCTCCAGCAGGGGGCAGCTGCAGCAATAACGGCTATCCTGCCTAATAAGCCTCCAGGGTGAAAAGCCAGGAGGCGAAATCTCCCCGTGAAACCCCATTCCAGCCGTCGCCCCCAAGGAGAAGCCCCACATACGCTAGTTCGTCTCCGCGACGCAAGCCCTCGTTATAGCGAAGAGCCGCTTCGTTTTTTACCGGGACGGCGGGCCGCACCCGAACCTGGTAATTAAATGATAAATCGAGGCCCCGTAGCGGTAAACGGCTAAAACCAGGATTTGGCTGAGCGAGAACCTGGACTACTAGCACTGCGGCCCGCCGTCGGTCCTCCGATACGGACATCCAGGCTACACAATTTCCGCTCCCGTCCCCAGACCGGCCCCCTTCGAGGCGGTAAAAATCGCCAAATTGGAAGAGGCCTCTCCATTGTTTGTAGAAAGCTATCTGTTCCCGTACTTCCGCTTTTTCCGCTTCCGTAAGTTTTTCCGGGTCCAGTTCGTACCCAAAGGCTCCAAAAAAGGCGACAAAGGCCCGGGTCCAAAGGGGTGTTATCCGGCCAACCTGGTGGTTGGGTACCGCAGAAACATGGGCACCCATGGCACTGGGGGGATAAAAAAAGCTTGTTCCCCACTGGATTTTAAGCCGCTCAATCGCATCGCTGTCATCGCTTGTCCAGGCCTGGGGCGCAAAGGCGAGCATACCCGCATCAAAGCGGTTTCCGCCGGCAGAGCAGGACTCGAATAGTATATGGGGAAAGGCTTGGGTAAGACGCCGATACAGGCGGTACACACCCAGTATATAGCGATGGGAAAATTCACCCTGCTCATCCGGAGGCAGGCCGGCGGAAACCGGCTCGGTGATGTGCCGGTTCATGTCCCACTTTATGTATGAAATCGGCGCCGAAGAAAGTATGCCGCTTATCGTATCAAAGAGATAATCCACCACCTCACTGCGGCTCATATCTAAAACCAACTGGTTCCGGCCCAGGGTTCTTTTTTCAAGGGGAGAGCCGATCGCCCAATCAGGATGCTTCCGGTAAAGGTCGCTATCGGGGCTTACCATTTCTGGCTCTATCCAAAGTCCAAAGGATAGCCCCAGGTCCGTAATCTTCCGGGCCAGGCTTTCAAGTCCTTCGGGCAGTTTTTCCCGGTTTACCATCCAGTCACCAAGGGAGCTCGTATCATCATTACGGCGGCCGAACCAGCCATCATCCAGGACAAAGAGCTCGGCCCCCAAATCCTTGGCCGAATGGGCGATGGAAAGGAGCTTATGTTCATCAAAATGAAAATAGGTAGCTTCCCAATTGTTGATGAGGATGGGCCGTTCCCGGTCGCGCCACTGGCCCCTACTAAGACGGCGGCTTAATAAGCGGTGTATATGATGTGTCATGTCGCCGAAGCCCTGGGCGGTATACACAAAGAGGGCCTCCGGGGTTTCAAAGGTCTCAGCGCTCTTTAATTTCCATGAGAATCCAAAGGGATTGATGCCAAGACCAAGGCGGGTCGTACCGTGGGAACCAACCTCCGCATCAATGCTGAAATTGCCTGAATACACAAGGAGGGCTCCGATAGCCTCTCCAGAGGTTTCGCTTGTGTTCGGCCTGGCGAAAATGGCTGACGGGTTATGTTGAGCGCTGGATGATCCCCGGCTGCTGCCAATACTCTGGAGGCCCGGCACTAAGAGCTTGCAGACCAGGTGCCGTTCCCGGCCCCAAGCTCCCGGGAAGTGCAGCATATCCCAATCAGCAGAATCAAGGTCCAGCACCGCGGAGAGGGCCCGTTTAAGATAGAAGGGCTTGCTGCCGCTGTTATGTATACTGACCCGCCGAGCCACAATAGGGTGCTCTGCAAAAAGGGTATAATGCAAATGCACCTCTATTTGATGCGCTCTATCTTCCAGAACAAGGGTCAAGCTCTCCGCTTCTGCATCCGATTCGCAGTAAGTTGCCGGGAGCTCATCCAGGCAAGGCTTTCCGTTGTAAATCCGGTGCGCTCGGTACTGCAGGTCGACCACAAGGGGCATTCCGTTTTCGGAAACAAGTTCCAGTGCGGGGAATCGAAAATCCCCGCGGCCGTAGGTGGGATATTCCCGGGGTACATATTCAAGGCAAAAGGATGGGGGAAGCCCTGGCTGATGGGTAGAAAGGGCCCGGTCTTCAAATAGAGTGAGGCGGCCATAGCGGCCTTCTGGCGAAAGGGGGCGGCCGATGTAGGCTAAAGCGGGGCTGTCGTCGGGGAGCAGTGTTATAATATAGCTTAGATAATCATTATGAAGGTGAAATTCTTTTTCTTCCCGGTGCCAAAGTATTGCCATAATGCAAATCCCTCTCTGGACCAGCCTATCGTTTCATACAGACCAATTCAAGGTACAGAAATACCGCACATCAAGTCATAACAAAGGCCTTGCGCAGGAACCTGCGTTTTCCGCTTGCCGCTATGGGGTTCCCATGAGTATTTTTAGTTTGATTGCGGGCTTTTTCCGCATACAAACCTTAAATCGATGATTAATCAACACAGACAAGGAGTCTCTGCCCATGGCACAGCATCAGTTTCAGACCGAGGTAAGCCAACTACTGCACCTCATCATTCACTCTCTCTATTCAAACCGTGAAATATTCCTGCGGGAATTGGTTTCCAACGCTTCCGACGCTCTGGACAAGCTCAAATACCTGACCGTAGCCGATGATGCCTACAAATCAATAGTATTCGATCCCCGTATCGATATTTCATTTAACCGGGATGCAAAAACCCTGACCGTTTCCGATACGGGTATCGGCATGAACGAGGAAGACCTTATCACTTCCTTGGGAACCATAGCCCGCTCGGGAACCAGGGCATTCCTGGAAAAGTTGTCCGCCGATGCTAAGAAGGACTCTAACCTTATCGGGCAGTTCGGCGTTGGTTTTTATTCAGCCTTTATGGTGGCAGAAAAAATAGAAGTTATTACCCGCAAAGCCGGAGAAGAAGCAGCATGGAAATGGACCAGTGATGGTAAAGAGAGCTATACCATCGAGACTGCCCAGCGGGACAGCCATGGTACTACCGTGATCCTGCATCTCAATGAAGAAGGCCTTGAATTTGCCAACCGCTGGACTATCGAAGACATTATTAAACGGTACTCCAACCATGTGGCATTCCCCATTTACCTTACCTACGAAGAAAAGGAATACGATGACAAGGGAAAGGAAAAGGGAAGCAAGACCAAAACCGATAGAATCAATGCCGGTACGGCTATCTGGAGACAGCCGAAAACAGAATTAAAAGAAGAAGACTATAACGAATTCTACAAACAGATTGCCCATGACACAGAGGATCCCCTCTTTTATGTCCATACCAAAGCGGAAGGGACCCTGGAATATGTTACCCTCTTTTATATTCCGAAGAAGGCGCCCTTTGACCTGTACAATGCGGATTACAAGCCGGGTGTAAAACTCTATGTAAAACGGGTTTTCATTACCGATGATGACAAGGAGCTCATGCCCACCTACCTTCGCTTTGTTCGCGGCGTGATCGATTCTGAAGATTTACCCTTAAATGTGAGCCGGGAAATCCTGCAGCAGAACCGGATTCTTCAGAATATCCGCAATGCATCGGTAAAGAAACTGCTCGCCGAATTCAAGGCCATTGCGGACAACAACAAGGAAAAATGGGAAACCTTTATTTCCCAATTCAACCGGCCCCTCAAAGAAGGGCTTTACCAGGACTTTGCCAACCGGGAAGCCCTGCAGGACCTGGTGCGTTTTAAGAGCACCGCCGTGGAAGGCTGGACCAGCTTTGCTGACTATGTGTCCCGCATGAAAAGCGACCAGAAGGCTATTTATTATATAACCGGCGGCGACGAGAAGACCCTGAAAGCATCCCCCCTCCTTGAGGCGTACCGGGCTAAAGGTATCGAAGTGCTTGTCATGGATGATGAAATTGATGACATCGTCATTCCGTCCCTCTTTAAGTACAAGGACTATGAGCTTAAGGCGGTAAACCGCGCCGGCGCGGACGAAGAGCTGGGGGAACAAAAAGATAAGGATGCTGAAAAGGACCTGCAGCCGGTTATCGAAAAAATAAAGAAAGCCTTAGGAGACCGGGTCAAGGACGTGAAGCTTTCCCGCAGGCTCCAGGATTCACCATCCTGTATCGTGGCGGACGAAAACGACCCGTCTATCCAGTTTGCCCAGATGCTCCGCGCCATGGGCCAGACTGAGCTGCCGGAAGTAAAACCCATACTGGAAGTAAATGGCAGCCACCCCATTGTTACTGGTCTTAAAGACACTAGCGATGAGGATCGCATTGCCGATGTGGCTACGGTTCTTCTGGACCAGGCCCTGCTCGTGGAAGGCATTAAGCTCCAGGACCCGGCGGATTTTGTGAAACGGCTCAACCGGCTCCTCAGCAAATAACACCAGGTAAATGATACCTGCGGCCAGTCGTCATCGTAATGGAAGTTGACCTTACATGGCCGGAGGGTTCATACTCCGGTCATGAGCACTATACACAACAACTATTTTGGCACCTTTACGTCCCAGGACAAGGCACTGCAGGAAGCCGCCCGTATCGCTATTGAGGACTCCCTCCAGGTTCACAAGGATGAACGAGTCCTCATCGTAAGTAACCCAAGCCGGGATGTCAGCCTTATCTCCCAAGCCCTCTTTGATGCTGCAATCCGGGTAGGGGCAAAGCCCGTGCTTATCTACCAGCCGGTTAAAACCCAAATGGATTTTGCAGACCCCATGGTCCTAGCGGCCTTTCAGGCAAAACCTGCGGTATTTATATCCATGAGCGCAGAAAAGCTGGGTAAGGATGAGGCGGGAATCGCCCGACCCTATCAATACAAGGATACCCAGTTTGATCATATTTTCCACCTGCAGCTCTATGGAGAAAAGACCTGCCGTGCCTTTTGGTCCCCCAGCACAAACCTGGAATCCTTTATACGCACTGTACCTATAGATTACGAACTGCTTGCAAAACGCTGCAAAACCATAAAAGAAATTTTAGACCGGGCTGTGGCGGTTAACATCACTTCGCCCGGCGGTACCAATGTGCGTATTGGACTTAAAGGCCGATCTGCTAAAACCGATGACGGCGATTTCTCCCGTCCGGGAACCGGCGGGAACCTGCCCGCGGGCGAAACCTTTATCAGCCCCGAAAATGGTACCGCACAGGGTCTCATCGCATTTGACGGCTCCATAAGCCTACATGACCGGGACATTCTTATACAGGAACCAATTCGGTGTACCCTGGAAAAAGGTTACATCACCAAAATTGAAGGGGGCGAAGAAGCGCAGGAACTCCTTAAAACAGTTACCATGGCGGAACAACAGGCTCTGGACTATGAAAAGTCCGGGCGGCTCCCGGCAGGCAGCGGCCCCATCTATGCAAAAAATGCGCGCAACATTGGCGAGCTCGGCATTGGGCTGAACCCCCTGGCAAAAATAACTGGCAACATGCTGGAAGACGAAAAGGCCTTCCGAACCTGTCACTTTGCGGTGGGACATAACTATGACGAAGATGCCCCCGCCCTGATACATTTGGACGGGCTTGTTAAAGATCCGACAATTGTGGCTATTTTTGCCGATGGAACAGAAGCGGTCATTGAGAAGGATGGCGAGTTGGCCGGTTTTTAAAAAACCGAGAAGCCTAGCCGATTGAGCCTTTTACCATCTGTGCAAGATGAAGCAGTTTTTCTCCATCTAATTCATTCAGCGCCTGATCCATTTCTGCGAGCCATTTTTTATAATGGCTCGCTGCTAACGCAGAGTTTTCAGTCAACGGAACCAGCTCCTGAGCAGCAGCGATAAAGGCTTTCCATTCATCCAAAATAAGCACCCGCGGCAGCTTTTCCGCAAGCGGAACAAGGACTTCTTGTACCCGCCCAGCAAACACACCGAAAGCTCCCGGACCGAGTTCCTGTCGCAGCAGAGCAAAATCGAGTACAAATGAATCCGCACTACCATCCGCCACGGTGCTATTCTGCTCCATTTCTGAATCAAGGGTGATAACCTTGTAGGGGACTGCACGGGCCAGGGCATTCATCAGCATACGCAGCTCTACTGGCTTGGGAACTACAGTGGTAACACCAAAACGAAGCAGTTCCTCAATAAGCTCGGTACGCACATCGGCGGTAACAACTATGACCGGAGGTATGGTTCTAAGCATCTTATTCCGGAGTGCCGCAATAACATCCTTTGCAGTTCCGCCGGCAAGTTGATAATCCAAAAGAATCACATCGACTGGCTGCTTATAAACCAATGCGATTGTTTCTGCGATTGTTGCGGTTCTTAAAACGGTTCCATGCCTGTTTTGGATATGGTACGCCAGAACATCCGCATTAACAGGAATGTCATCTACCACAAGAACCGTGCAATCCTTAAGGTACCGATTTTCTTTGAGAGCTGCATCCAAGGGTGCTATTACGGTCTTTTTAATTTCATGGACTGGAATTGAAACAACAAAAGTCGTACCCTTTCCAAGGGTGCTTTCTACATTGATGGTTCCGCCCATGGTTTTTACAAGCCCTGCAGTTATGGTAAGCCCCAGCCCCGTTCCTCCGTATTTTGTATTGTTATCCTGATCTTGATAGAAGGCCTCAAATATTCGAGGTAAGTTCTCCGGCGCAATACCAGGACCGGTATCGACAACCCTGAGGAGCAGCTCCAGACATGTATCCTGTTCATCAATTTTTTCGTCCTGTTCTTTACGGGTTTCCACAAAGATAGAGACCGCCCCCTGCATAGTAAACTTGACTGCGTTACCGATTAAATTGACGATAATTTGCCGAATTTTTGTTTCATCACCCAAAATCGAATCAGGTACTGTTTCGTCTATAAAAGACTTTAGCTCTATACCCTTTTCATGGGCTCGGAGCTGAAACATTTCCACCAAATCCCGGACTAGGGTTTTAATATTAAAAAGCTTTTCCTGTACTGTTTCTTTTCCAGCCTCGATACGGGACAAATCAAGAGCATCGTTCAGCAATGCAAGCAAGTTTTTGCCATTTTTTTCAATCACCTTTACCAAACTTTGCCTTTCATCCGCTTCCAACGCTTGGTTGAGCATTTCTGCATAACCCAAAACTGCATTCATGGGGGTTCTAATTTCATGACTTAGATTAGCGAGGAATTCACTCTTAGCCCGATTAGCCTGTTCAGCGAGCTCTTTGGCTTTGAGCATTTCCTTTTCCAATTGAATTCTTTGTTCCAATTCAGCCCTATTCAGTTTGAGTTTTTGAGACTGGGCTGACCAGAGACCAACTAAAAAGAGAACTGTTCCTGCAAGTATGGCGTAAATAATGTCGGCTGCCGGTGTTTCCCAGAAGCTAGGGGAAATAAATATCGATAATTGAGCTCCTTCGTTATTCCAGAGGCCATCATTGTTGGAAGCCTGTACTCTAAAAGTATATTTGCCGCTCGGCAGGTTTGTATATGTTGCAATTCGCTGCGGGCCCGGATTGCTCCAATCAGAATCGAATCCTTCCAGCTTATACCGATACCGGTTATCCTTGGAGTTAGCAAAGTCAAGGGCTGCAAATTCTATAGACAAAAGATTTGATGAATGATCAAGTTTAAGCTGCTGCAATTCGGCAATATCCAAGGGAGACTCAAAGGGTTTTCCTGCTACACGCAGAGCGGTAAACCGAACTGGGGGAACATGCTGGTTTGAATGGATCGAAAAGGATGAAACGACGTTAAGTCCTTTTGATCCGCCAAAGTAAAGCCGCCCCGCTGAATCTTTATAGGTAGCAACAGAAAACTCCATACCCTGGAGCCCATCAATCATTTCCAATTTTTTGATATTTTTTGTTTCAGGATCAAACACGAGGAGGCCATACAGTGTGCCAAGCCAAAGCCGGCCATGCTGGTCTTCCTGAATTGCAAGGACCGTGTCATCGCTCAGGCCATCCTTTTTCAAAATGTGAGAAAAAGTACCGGTTTTTTCATCAAGCAAGGAAAGCCCACCGGAAGCGGTACCAAACCAAAGACGGCCCCGGGAATCTTCGCGCATACTACGGAGGGTATTGCTGGGCAAAGTCATCGGATTGTTTTTATCATACATGTATCGAGTAAACGATTCTGTTTTTGGATTGAATAAATTGAGCCCCTTATTGGTACCTACCCAAATTCGTTTACGGGAATCTTCGTAAATAAAATATACCAGGTTATCGCTTAAGGATTGGGGGTTCTGCGGATCATTCTGAAAGAGCGTATATTGGCCGCTAGCAGGATCATAGCGTTGAAGCCCCTTGCGGAAATACCCATACCAATGACGGCCTGAACTATCTATTAAGAGAGCATAAACAGTTATATCCGCCAAGGGACCTTTTTTGTGCTCCCCGCCATACAAAGAAGAAAATCGGTTTTTCCGCTTATCAAAACGGCTCAAACCTTCGTTGGTGGCTATCCACAGAACATTGTTTTTGTCCACCGTAAGCCCATTGATAATGTCATTAGGGAGACTGTCCGGGTTCTTTGGATCATGTTTGTATTGGATCCATTCTGAACTTCCCGCATCCAGCCGAGAAAGCCCGCCTGTATAGGAGCCAACCCACAAGGTTCCGTCCTGATCTTTAACAATTGCAGTTACGTTGTCGCTTTGGAGGCTGCCAGGGTTCTTAGGATCCTTTTTATACAAACCCAAACGGTCTCGGTTACGCTCCAGCTTGTTGACCCCTCCCCCATTAGTACCAATCCAGAGGAGCCCCGCTTCATCATGGAGCAGCGAATAGACAATGTTGTTGCTTAAGCTAAAGGTATTATCGGGATTGGAAAGTACCCGTTCAATGCGGCCCGAGTTTTTGTCCAAAATAAAAAGTCCGCCACCCCAGGTTCCTGCATAGACCCACTGGGGATCGGCCACATCGACCGTATAGAGTCGCTTATCATCGAGTATGTAATTGGTTGAGGTATCAGTTTTTGGATTATAAGCTGCAAGCCCTCCATTCCAGCAGCCGAGCCAAAGTATGCCATCCTTATCCCTTTTAATGGACATAACCAGATCAGAGGGGATGCTCTTTTCTTGGTTTTCCGTCTGTTTGATCACCTTTATTGCATCCCGTTTCGGCGAAAGAGCGACCAGACCTCCATAGGTGCCGATATAGAGCGTACCGTCCGGATAGGGTTCTATGGCACGAATAGTAGGATTCGGTAAGACCAGAGGACTATAGTCTTTGTCGGAGTATCGGATAAACGTTCCAGAAGGTTCGTCCAAAAGATTAAGCCCATTTAAAGTTCCAACCCACAGCCTTCCGAAGGTATCTCTGGCAATAGCGGTAACCACATCGTTTGAGAGACTATTAGTCTTTTCACCATCATACTGAAAATGGGTAAAGGTGCGCGTTTTTATATCGAACCGGTCTAGACCATTGTAGGTCCCCAGCCAGAGCACGTCATCCTTATCCATATACATGGTCTGAATTTGGTTATGAATTAGAGAGTTTTCATCAAAAGGATCATGTTGATAGACAATAAAGGTATAACCATCATAGCGGGCAAAGCCATTTTTTGTTCCAAACCATAAAAAACCACGGGAATCCTGGGCTATGGCCGATACACCAGAATGGGGCAGTCCATCTACTCGATCCAGATGGTCAAACCGCAGTTCCTGGCCCCACAGGCCATTCATAACCGCTAAGAAAAGAAAAAAGAGTAAGCTCTCACCCTTTTTTTTCATCAATTATATCCTGAGGGAAATACTGTGTGGCACAATCAGGGCAAAGACTATGACTAAACATAGCCTTTGTATGTTCAGTAACGTAGCGCTCCACCTGGGTCCAATAACCTTCGTCATCCCTGACTTTCTTACATTTTGAACAGATAGGTATAATACCTTCCAGGGTTTTTACCCGATCTAGGGCCGCCTGCAGTTCCTTGTTGAGCCTTCTTTGTTCTTCTAGAGCCCGGCGCAAATTAACATGGGTACGGACCCGCTGGAGTATTTCCCGACTATCAAAGGGTTTGGAAACATAATCCACTCCACCGGCTTCAAACCCGCGCAGCCGGTCTTCCTGTTCAGAACGGGCGGTTACGAAGATAATAGGTATTTCTTTAAATCGAGGTTCGGATCGAATTTGCTGCGCCAGGGTAAATCCATCTATATCCGGGAGCATTACATCAAGCAGAATAAGCGTAACCTGATGCTGCTCCAATATCTGTAACAGTTCCTTTCCTGAATAGGCTATTGCAAACGAGTAAGGTTCATCCTTAATCGCATGATGTAAAATGCGGACATTTTCTTGAATGTCATCGACAATGACAATGAGGGGTTTTTGCGCGTCCATAATAATCGATTCTATTATAGTATTAATTACATACAAAGCAATGGTGTTTTTTTAAGATTTTTGATGAAAAATGTACAGGCACACCGCCACATGACGGTGTGCGTACTTTAATTGAAGCGCTTTTTTACTCAAATAGCTCAGCAATCTCTTTTTTATATAGCTCCACAACCCGGTGACGCATAATTTCCTGTTTATGGGATAGTTCCCGGCCTACCTCGAAGGGTTTGGGCAGCAGCTTGAATTTGAAAACCCGCTCAAAGGGCTTAAATCCCGTATGGGGTCCCACGAGGTCAGCCACATCATTGGCGATAAGCTCATTAACTTCCGGCTGCTGCAAGAGGCTTTCGTAATCGATAATGGGGATATTGTTTTCTTGAGCAAAAGCCATTATTGCATCCTGTTTGGGTACAATAAGGGCTGCCAGGTATTTCTGATCCTGACCGACTACCATACACTGGGATACCCATTCGCTTTCCTTTATTTTTGCCTCAATGGGTGCGGGCTCTACATTTTCCCCGCCCCGCAGGACTATGGTATCCTTGGCGCGGCCGGTAATCTTTATTTCATTGTCATAGGTAAGCATACCCAGGTCGCCCGTATTGAACCAGCCGTCTGGAGCAAGGACCTTGGCGGTAAGATCAGGCTTTTTGTAATACCCTTTCATTACCTGGCCGCCACGGACCATGATAAGGCCCTGATGTCCCGGCGGAAGACTGTTTCCCTGATCGTCTACAACCTTCACTTCCGTATTGAGAATGATCTGCCCCACACAGCCGGGCCGGGGATTGCTCATCCTGCGGCAGGCAATAACCGGCGCTGTTTCAGTAAGGCCGTACCCTTCAAGCAAGGTAATACCGACAGCGCTGAAGAACTTATCAACCTGGGCAGGGAGGGCACCGCCGCCAGAAATACCGGCCTTAAAGCGGCCGCCGAGGAGGGCTTTCAGCTTATTAAAAACAAGGAGGTTTCCGAGGGCCTTAAGGGGAGTCAGCAGCATCCAGGGAATAAAACCGAGAATAGAATCGAGGAAACGGATGCGGCCATGGAAATTGGGCAAGAGGCCCAGGGTCAGGTTCCGCATATAGGCATGGGCAGTGCCGACAGAAACAAAGAAATTAAAGAGGGTTTTCTTTAAACCTCCGTGCTGACGGATATTCCGGTATATACCATCCCGCACCGATTCCCAGATACGGGGAACACTCGCCATCCACTGGGGCCGGACTGCCTTAAAGTCAGCAAGCATGATTGAGCCTACCGGTTTGGAATAGGCTATACCGTTGTAGTAGCAGGGTGCAACATACTGCATAATCCGCTCAAAGCTGTGCCAGACCGGCAACACCGAGAGCCACACATCACCGGGCCTGAGATCCGCAATAAGAGGAAGACTGGGGAGCTGATGCAGGAAGTTGCCGTGGGTCAGCATAACGCCCTTGGGCTCTCCGGTAGTTCCGGATGTAAAGATAATGGTCGCCAGGTCATCCCGCTGCCCCTGATCAATTTCTTTTAAAATTTCATCGGGCTTTTGTTCAAACCGTTTTCGGCCTAGCTCCTGCAATTCAGAAAAATGGAGCAGCCGTACACCCTTTGAAGCGGCCTTATTTTTGAGATCCTCATCAAACCGATCGTAGACAACAATAGTTTTAAGAAGGGGCATTTCCTGTTTGAGGGAGAGGATCTTTTCTACCTGTTTTGGGTTTTCCGCAAAGGAAAGGGAGCATTCAGAAAATCCCAATATGTAAGCGATTTCCTTATCCGTGGAGTCGCAGCCCCGGGGGACATCGGCCGCGCCAATAGAAAGGACCGCTATATCTGTTACCAGCCATTCCTGGCGGTTATCGGATATCAATCCAATATGGGAGCCCCGTTTTTCTCCCAGTTCAAGCAGACCCGCTGCGGTTATTTGGACTTCTTTGAAAAAAGATTCATAGGTTTTTGGTACAAAGGTGCCCGATTCATCCTTGGAAAGTTGGATGACAATCTGGGGCATCGTTTCTGCCCTGGCTTTAATTAGCAGGGGAATAGTTCGTTCCAGTTCCATTGGCATTATCTCCATAATGCCAATATAACATATTTTATAAATTTGTCAAATTAAATACCAAAAAAAGCCTTCCGGGAAAAGGAGGTGAGAAAACCCGGAAGGCAACCTGAACCGCGGCGCTGTCGATCGAATTGGTGCGGGGCTTCGACCGGTCGCCTGGGAACGACACAGATGTTAAACAATGTTGTTAAACCGCAGTATCAAGAACTGTTTGCAAAATATCAATTTTATAAAAAAAGGTCAATAGGGCCCGATTACTTGTTTTTTCGTCCTGCCACAACCTTTTTTATATGTTCATCAAATTCTGGATATTTTTGCCTTAAGCCTTCAAAATCTGATTTAGCAAGCCGGTAGCCCGAACTGTAATCTATGGAAATAACGCTCGCATTCCGGTGCCCATGTTCAACCAGAGCAGTTTCCCCAAAGGGAGAGCCCGGTCCAAGACGGGCAAGTTCCTTGCCATCTGCTACCACCCGGACTGAACCGCTGGTAAGAAAATACATACAATCCCCGTATTCTCCCTGCCGGATAATATACTCCCCCGGCAGGAACACTTCACTTTTTAAGAGCTGCATCGCTTCCCGTATAAAAAGTTCATCCGCACCCCGGAATAGCTCCACCCGTTCAAGGACATCCCGGTTTAAATATAAAAGTATTTCCTGGCTAAGGCTCCGGGGAAATTCCTGCAGGACCTGCATGGTGCTGACTCCCCGCTGCTGTTCCCACAGGTAGGAATAATAATCCCGCACCCGCTCCTGAAGCGGCGCAGGGATCCGCTGGGCATGGAGAAACGCATTGACCTCGTCTAAATGACGGCGGTAGGAGCTCCGGGCCACATCGAGGTTTGCAACGAGACTTGATACATTGGCTATCACATAGGAAAACATGCCAACGCCAAAAAGCTGGACAATAATGGTGTAAATAATTTGAATATTGCTGTTGTGATCTGGCGTATAATCCCCATACCCGATGGTTGCAATGGTAGTGGTCGACCAATACAGGGCTCGCAGATATTGGTCAAAACAGGGGCGTTCCGTATCTCCGGCTCCAATCCAAACCCAGCCGAGGGCAATCAGATGTATAGCTACCACTAACCAATAAGCAAAAAGTAAAAGCCGGCGGGCAGCAGGCATAATCCCCAAAGATTCCTGCAGGTACTTAAAGATGCTCCCCGCCTTAAATAGCTTTACAAGGGTGAGGGATAAAATAAGGATATATGCGGGTGTAACGATAGTGCCTGCACCGAGGGGACCCCAAATCCAAAACAGGATAGCTTCGATCGGCAGTGCGGCCACTACATCAATCCAAAAAGCTTTTCTTACATAATACCTCCGCACTTCCTGCGGAGTATCGATACGGATATGGCCTCGCTTAATGGTAGTAAAAAAATTAAAACCAATATCTACCGCAAAACATGCAACGAGGATCCAATATAATTCATCGGGGGTAAAAAGCCGAAATACTTGCCGATAGGATATAACCAGGAGGAACAGCAAAATAACAAGCAGCATGAAAAGATTCCACAGCGAGCGCAGCCAATGGTTATAGGGGATCATGTTTTTTCACCTTTCCGATATACCAGGGGACGGTCAGTATACCAAAGACAACAAGGCCCATCAATTCAAAGCCGATAAAATACCAGGGGGAAGGGCCAAAGAGGGCCACGAAGACATCGACCAGGGACCCGGTAAGCGGCGGATAACTGAGAACAAAGTAATTGCCAACTTCATAGGGGGGTAAAAATACAACCAATTTATTAATAATGTAGATAATAAATATGATAAGGTTTGATATGCCTATAACCCGAATCAGAGACTTTACCGTTATACGATAAGGCAGCGTTAACGAAGCATAGAGGGTCAAGAGGATTATGAATCCATGGGAAATAAAAAACGAAAAGTACTTGAATGAAGGATACCCTAATAAACCAATGTCGGGGGTTAACAGGGCCTGGAGCGCTCCGCCCAATCCCCAGAAATACATCATTTCGAATAAAATATGGCCAAATCGTCCGGGTTTAACAATAAACAGCCAGGGGAGCAAAAGAATCGAAAGACCGCACATATGGAACATGAGTGCCGTGCTGACCGACCAGGCCCCCGTACTTTGCCAGTAAACATGGTAGACCGCCTCATTGGTAAGCATAAGGGTGTACATAACAAAAGCGAGCCATTCCTTTGCGTTGGGGGTAAGTGAGACTGACCGGCAGAGCCAAAAGAGTCCAAGACAAAGCACAAACAGCACCGCCAGCGCTGCAAAGTGGGAAGGGGAAAACATTCGGAATTCCCTGTCTGGGGTGTTGTCTAAAACGGAAATGGTTCGTTCAATCTTGGCGCGGGGAACTGAGGTTTCATCCAGCAATTCTACGCGGAGAAGATATGTTCCCGCTGCCGGAGCTTGTATATGGGCCCTAAAACTTGCTAGCTCGTAAAGAACTTTGCCTTTATATTCCACCCGGTCCCTGACAAGATTAATTTCCGCCACAGCATTACCTGAGGCTGGATCAATCAACGCTGCCCGCAAAGAGACCGATCCCTGCTGCGCCCAGGCAAGCCCTCCTAGAGGGATGTTTCTTTGCAGCTCAGTACGAGGCGGGGTATGAAGCTGGAGTCCATAGGGCTTCCACATTACAAGGAGGCCCCGAATATCCATAAGTATGATAAAAGCGGTAAGCACTACCGTTACGGTCACCGTAATACGCTTCATACCTTAAGTGTAAGGGGGCCGTCCCAGTATTACAAGTTGAGATAATTAGCCCATGATCACCAGGACTTGGTGGCTGCTGCCCGCTTGCTGCGGAGGTATGGGTCCTGTGACTGGCTTCCCGTCTAGCAGGATCTGTGCAACTCCTTTCATAACCCCCTGAGGATTTTGGACTTTAACAGAAAAATCCGCCCCCCGCCAGCGGCGCTGCACCGTAAATTCTTTCCAATCCTTTGGAACGCAGGGATCGATGGTAAGACCTTCAAAGCCCGGGCGGATGCCTAAAATCCAATGGGTTGCCGCAAAATAAGCCCAGCCCGCACTGCCCGTCAGCCAGGGATGCCGGGCCCGTCCATGGGCTGAATGGTCCCGGCCCATGATAAATTGACAGTAAGAATAAGGTTCGGCCTGCCGAATTTCGATCTTATCATTCTGGTTATAGGGCAAAAGGGCATCGTAAAATTTCATGGCCCGGTCTGCCCTGCCCAGCTTGCACTCGGCTACCCAGGCCCAGGGATTGGGATGGCTGAAAATTGCCCCGTTTTCCTTTATTCCCTGGTAAACCCTGGTAATAAAACCTATGCTGTCATCGGGCTTGGTATAGCTTGGAGCGTTAAGGTGCAAGCCCCAGGGCGAATAGAGGTAGGTGTCCACCGCATCCATGGCAGACCGGGCCCTCGATTCGGATGCCACACCGGAAATAACCGCCCAGGTATTAGATTCCAGATGAATCTTTCCTTCCTTATCCTGCTGGGTTCCAATCTTTTTCCCCTGGGCTGTGATACCCCGGATATACCATTGGCCGTCCCACAGTTCCCGCTCGCAGGCTTCTTTTACTCCTTCTGCCAGGGCCCTATATTTTGTGACATCCTCATTTCTGCCTAAATATTCGGCGGCTTCAACAAAAGCGCGTATAGCCCAGTAATGGAGGAAGGACACCAACGCGCTTTCGCCGCCCCCGAGGTTAAGGCAATCGTTCCAGTCTGCCCGGAGGCCCTTGCAAATACCGGTTTTCCCGACCTGGGCGGCAGAAAAATCCAGGGCCCGTTTCATATGTTCATACACCGTGGCCTCACCGCCGTCGGCAAAGCTGACCGGAAGATCAAAAAAGGCAAAATCCCCGGTTTCTTTGACATATTCGCAGATCGATGGTACAAGCCACAGGTGATCATCGGAACAGGTATCATCGAGACCATGAATAACATCTTTAAGGTTAGGACTTGGTACGACCGTAGGTGACTTAAATCCAGCGTTTTTCGCTTTATCCGGATCAAACCAGTCGGGATCAAAAAGATGAAGCCCATAGCCGGCCTGGACCTGACCGCGGAGCAGTTCTATAAGCCTCTGGCGGACTTTCTGTGGGTTTGAATGAGGAACGCACATGGCATCCTGGGCCGTATCCCGATAACCAAGACCTGTTCTGCCGCCCACCTCAATAAAAGATGCGAATCGGGACCACACCACATTGGTTTCCGCCTGGTACAAATTCCAAGTGTTCAGCATGGTGTTCATCCCCTTATGGGGTGTGTTACATTGGAACGCAGTACACTTGGCATCCCAATAGCGGCGGAGTTCGTGGAATGCGGGATCGACCGCACGGGGGTCTTCGTATTTAGCTCTGAGCGTAGCACCAGCCCGCCGGTCACCATCGCCTAACATAAAGATGATACGGCTGCTGGCTCCGGCTTCGAGCCAAAGCCGTTTATGGAGCACTCCGCAGTGATTACCACCAAGTTCACTGCTTCCGCTGCAGGAGCCCCGCTCCACCGCGAGGGGGTTCGTCTCGGTTCGATAGGGACCAATAAAGGCATCCCGCAGGGCATCAAAACCGTCGGGGCTGAAAGAACTGGTAAAAAAGTGAAATCCCTGTGGATTGTAATATTGATCAATTTCTATAATAC
Organism: Treponema sp.; assembly: GCA_020216655.1. GTDB lineage: Bacteria > Spirochaetota > Spirochaetia > Treponematales > Breznakiellaceae > Gracilinema. The sequence continues at coordinate 17,840 of JAIWNU010000037.1, forward strand.
CATCACGGTAGCTTGAACCGCTGCAGTACAGGCTCATTTGAAAGTTTTGGTTATCAATATCAATATGATTAAAAGAAAATTCACAGTAAGAAAAAATACTTAAATTTCGAGGTTCGACACTGGTATTTTCCAACACCACATCCCAGAGCTCTAGCGGGTCATCAAGAGGGATAAAAAGGGTCTGTCTCGCTTTGATTCCTTTATAATCACAGGAAAACACAGAATAGGAAAGGCCATGACGCACCTCGTAGCGGGCCGCAGAGAGATCCTTGCCCACAGGCTGCCAGGAAACTGACCAATACTCACCGGTATCATCATCCCGGATATAGACATAGTGGCCTGGCCGATCGAGGGGCACTCCGTTGGGCCGGAAGCGGGTAATTCGGTGATACTGGGCATTTTTATAAAAAAGGTAGCCCCCCGCATTATGGGAAATGACGGCACAGAGGTCCTTTACCCCCAGGTAGTTGGTCCACGATACAGGAACATCGGGCCGAGAAATCACATACTCACGTTTTTCATCATCAAAATAACCATATTGCATATATTACTCCTCGTACCTATTCACCGGAATCAGGCAGATTTATATAATTTCTGCTATTTGTTTGTTCGCACAGTGTACAAACCATAATACCTACTCTCCATGACTCTGTCAACAATTTTTTATAAGAGCCGCGGCAATTTCAGAAGCCGGTTGCTAATCTACGAGTTTTGAAATTGACTTTAATGGCTCACCTATCAAACATCTATATAGCCCTGGAACCTACTTGCAATTTGGCTCAAAAAACACGAAGGTATAAAGAGGCACTACCCAGATTCGCAAACAAGAGGATGGTAAACTGCTTTGTTTTTTAACAAGGCAAATATGATTGGGAAATGAGTGAATATATTTCTAAGCTGGACAGTATTGTATTTTCCCTAATTCTCTTGGGTTTTGTTCTCATATTTCTTTCAGGTCAAAACGAAAAAAAACATTTCCAGGATCAATTATTTCGACTGCTCATTATTTCTGTTATGGTTATGCTG
>JAIWNU010000038.1 GCA_020216655.1 Treponema sp.
GCCACATGGGCAGCCGCAGTGTTTCCGTCGATCATAACAATCTTCTTATCGGACATATGCCTTCCTCGTTGGTGGGATAAAATATGGAAGTGTTTCTTCTATACTATAGCTACAGAGAAAAATGTGCAAGCACCCTGTATCGTCTGGAAAAATCGGTTACGACGAATCTCCCGGTGTCTGCTCTTGTTTTACAAAGAACTGCATTAACTGTACAAAGTAATAAATAACCTTGTACACCTCAGTGATTCGCTGATCTATCGGTTTTTCGCTTGAGTTTTCTATGTCCTTCCAGTTAATAATGATCTCATGGGGGCTTTTCTGAAAATCTTCCAGGATCTGTTTCAGATTTTTGCCGACTATGATAAGGTTCTGGGCGCTCATGGTGATGAACTTAAGGGCTTCATCGTTAATGCCCTTGAGCAGGGTTCTAACATATTTCAGCTGTTCCTTATCCCGGTCTGCCTTGGCCATGGCAATTCTGAGCCTTCCGCCCATTTCCGCATCGTCTGCCAAGGAATCGTCAAAGGTAATTAATTTTTCTGAAATAGCCATGAGTTCATGGTAACTTTCCGAAAGCTGCTGGGAAAGAATGTTGGTAGACCATTGGCCCCGGACGAGCAGCAGGTCGCAGAGTTCCCGAATATCCTTTTTAAAGAAATCCAACAAAAAGGCCTTTAGATAATTAAGCCCCTGGATATGAATAAAGCCGCCCAGCATTTTTTTCTGAAAGGGCGCATTTGCCTTTTCGGTATAATTTTTCAGCCTGCTAATTGCGGATGTGCCAAAAATAAGCTTAGCCAGTTCATCAATCTTGGCGTTCCGCCGTTCCTGAACCAACTGTTGGATAAGCACTTCCACCTGAGTTCGGGTCTTTTGTAAATAGGCATCGAGTATATATTCGTTCGGGATGTGCGGCTTGGGCATCCAGGTTGGGTTTTTGTCGATGTGACGGACCATAAGTTCAAAAATGCCGGAGCGTTTGAGATCCCGGAAGACGTTGAGGAGCTTGCTCCATTGGTCCAGGGCGACTACCTCGACCCCTTTGTAGGTTTTAAGGACTGAAAATACCGGTTTCCAATCCTGTTCAAAATCGAGGGCGTACAGTACTTCCAGGAAATCTTTTATGTCATCGCTGATGTATTCGCCGCGGATCGGTTCAAACTGGGGTTTATAGGTAAAATTACGCTCTGACAGGTTGGCATCAAATTTCTTGAGGAGGAAGAAGTAGTCAAAGTTAACAAGCTGCACGAAGGTCAGAATCTGGTTGTAACACCGGTCTATGGCACTGCTCCGTTCTCCGTCAAAGCCTGCAATAAAATTAGTAAGATCGTTGTTAAGCTGTTGGGCCAGTTCCTTGATGGTTGTTGTTTTGGCCCGTTCTTTAATGGATTCCTCGGAAAGCCGTTCCTGCAATTCCAGCATTCCCTTGTCCATAAAGAACTCTATGACAATTTGTTTCAGCTGGTTTGATTTGTCCGCATTCTGCAGAAAAACTTGAGCTGGTGAAAGTATTTTGTAAATATCGTAGAACAGCTTGGCAAAGACACCAAGGACCTCTTCGCCCCTGACTTTGTAGAATTTGTATTTATTTTTCGTTAAATCCCGTGCAATCTGTTTAAGCTGGCGGCGTTTTTCCGATTCGCTGTCTGTTCCGCCTGTAAAAAGAGAAAGCAGTTTTTCCAGAAACTCGATTGCCATGGGAACCCCTAGATAAAATATTCCACTTTCCATACAGTAACGGTAAAATGCCGCTGTCGTCAATAGATGCTTTTATTCGCAGCACCGTCCTTGCCAAAGGTTTTAGCCGGGTTCGGTTTATCTCTCCCTACGATCCAGAGGCTCTTCTTGGGGACCGAGTCAGCGGAGACAACCATTGGCAGGGCGCCCCATCGCTCCTGATGGCGGCCCTGCCCTATGGGAACCTGGGAGTTTCGAGCGATCAGGGAAAACCAAGCGCGGTAGCCCCCTTTGCCCGGAGAAACTATTACGCTGAGGCAGTAGCAAGACTTAAGGATATAGCCAGGGAACTACGGGAGCGATGGGGCGGTGCAAAAAGCGACTACCGGATTTTATGCAATTCTCCGGTACCGGAAAAGCCTTTGGCATTGCGCTGCGGCCTTGGCTGGCTTGGTAAAAATAGCATGATTATTACCCCGGAAGCGGGATCTCTGGTTGTTATTGCCGCCATGACGGTCCCTTTTCCGCTCCCTCCCGATCCGCCCCTGCCTGGGGTGTTTCCCTCCTCTTTTGATCCTTGTCTTTCTGGTCCTTTTGAGATAAGTGATCTGTCATTCCCGGCCTGTAAAGTCTGCGGCGATCAAAATGCCTGCAGCGCTGCATGTCCCACCGGAGCACTGGATGGATCGGGCGTCCTGAATAAAGAGAAATGTATTCAATGGTATGCTTCGGGAAATGGAGAAAAGGTGCCGGACTTTGTCGCCCAGGTTTGGGGTGAGCGATTATATGGTTGCAATAACTGCCAGAATAGCTGCCCCCACAACAAAAAAAGAGTGGCCCCTGTGGAGACGGAACGGGGGAAGCTTCCCGATTGTTTTTCTGCTGAATGGTTATTAGCTGCGGGAGATGAGGAAATCAGGGCCGCCCTCAAGGGAACAGCCCTGGGCCTTCAGTGGATCGGACCGCAGTCCCTGCGGAGAAACGCAGAACTTGCGGCCCGGCACGACGCAGCGCTGGTGGCGCGCCGCGTTTAATTATTTTTTCTTAGAAGCCGCCTGTACGGCGCTGCTGATTGTTGAAAGAATGTCGCTCAGAGCTGTGCGGGCAGCCTTGCCCTTTTCTATAGCATTTTTGTAGTTTCCGCTGCTCTGATCTTTTTCTGCGGCCGCAAGAGTAGTCTTGGCTTCGTTAAACTGGGCTGTCACCTGGGTGAAATTCAGTTTGATACGGGCAACTTTCTTAGCCCCGTTCAGCGCATTGGTAACCTCCAAAACAAGAGATTTGCCCGATGCGATAAGACCCGCGGCTTCGTCCTTAGCCCGTTCAAGCCCCGCATTCCCCTCCGCAATAGCCTGATCTGCAAGTTTTATGGTTTCCTGTGCCAGTGCCTTTGCATTGTCATAGCGTTTTGCTTCCGCTTCGGTATTCATTTTTGCAAGAGAGTCGGTAGCCCGTTTCAGGGTATCCGGGGCATAGAGGTTTGCATTGGTGTCTGCTTGGGCTTTTGCAACCGCAGCCTTTGCAGCTTCCATTTCAGCGGTTGGCGGTTTCGCGCAGGAAAATAATACGACGAGGGACAGCAGAAGTGTCCCGGTAATTCGTAAGCTATGTCGTTTCATTGTAGCCTCCCATTAGTGTATATCTATAGTATACGATATCGGCATGTTTATTTCCTGTCTGTAGCTCTTATCTGTCCCAGCTACCTGTAAAAACTAACAATTTTGTGTATCCTGAATCTATGAAACACCTGAAAATAGTTCCATTCATGCTTGCCATACTCGTTTCCGGGGGCTATTTACTGACTGTTCCGGACCTCCCTTTTGGACCTTTTTATGATAGATTGATGAACCTCCGGGGCGTGATCGAAGCCCCGCGGGATTTGGTGGTCATTGATACGAAGGCTCAGGATGCAATAACTGCGGAAGATGCTTCCCGTATACTGCTGGTCCTTTCCGCCCTGGAAAGCCGTCTTGTTCTATTTCAGACGAATGTGGTTTTGCCCGACGAACGGCAAAGCTTTAGCAGCCAGGACAGGCAGCGTCTTGTACAAAAAGAATTTTCCCGTATTCAAAAAAACATTAGCAGCCTCTTTGACGGTATCCGGCTTGGTTCGATTCGGCCCCAGGATGCGGAGCGCTATGTTAAGGATGTGAATGGCCTTGTGGAGGAAAGCAAGAACCGGCTCCTGCTTACACTGGCCGAATCGAGCAATATGCGGGAACTGGAATTGGAAAAATACCGGGCACTTTTTAATCGGGTTATCCATTGCGATGATCTTCAGTGGGGAGCCGGAAAAACTGGTGCATTGGAAATCTGGGGCGGGAAAGCCGTTTATTCAAAAGCAGAAAAAGATGCGGATGGTGTGCTGCGGTACTTGTACCCCATCAAGGAACTTCCCAATAAAGAACTTGTTCACGCTGGTTTCGCCCTCCTTATGGATATAATGGGAGATCCCCAGATAGAAAAAAACGGAACCTGGTTAAACATAAAAACAGAAAAAGAATTGTATGAACTCCCTTTGGATTCAAAGGGCCGCTTTTATGTTCAAAAACCTGAGCATTACCAGGTCTTATCAATAGAAGAATTCACGGCTTACCTGGAACAGGAACGAAAGCTGTACGAAGCCTTAAAAGAGATGGAACGGTCCGGTTATTTTATCAATCTGGATGCTTTAAAGTATCCGACAACCCTGTACGAATATGCCCAATCCCTGGAAAAGGAAGTCTTAGAAAACCCCCTTCCCGATACTATTCGGCAATGGCGGGAAGCCCGGAACGACTATTACGCGGCTGCGGGAGATTTTTTAACCGGTTCTGCGGAAAAAACTATTCTGCAAGGCTACGATACCCTGCTCACCACAGAAACCTTGCAGGAAGGGGGAAAGGAACGGATTACTTCCCTCAAAGAGCTGGCTTCCCAGGCTTTTTCGTGGTCCAGAAATGCCTACCATGACCTCTTTGCCTTGCATACGAGACTTGAGTCCTCCCTAAGGGATGCTTACTGTATAGTCGGTTCTGTATCCGGTGATGCGAATGCTACGGTTGCCTTGCTCAGCACGTTATTGTCCCGGAATTATATTTATCCCGGAAAGCCCTTGTATCTTTATATTGCAACAATTATAGGGCTCCTGCTTTTATTAGGGGCTACTTTTATTTTTAGCCCCCTTTATTTTGTTGTATTTACTATTGTCATTGCAGGAACTGCTCTGTTGGTTGGTGGTATGCTCCTGATTATCGGCGGGTATTGGTATGCACCGCTTATTCCAGCCATTGTTTTTTTGGGAACCGGAGCCCTGTACGGAATCATTCAAGCCGCTTATGTCATGTATGTGCGGCGCCATCAGGAGCTTGCCTTAAAACATCGAATGTCTCCTGGGGCGTTCAAAGCTTTGCTGCGCTCTATCCCGTTAAAACAGGTGTCATCTGTCCCAACCCCTGATGTTATTCAGGAGGTGGAAGCTTTGATACTCTGTGTACGGCATGCATCCTTTATCGGAGAAGAGCAGCCGGCAGCCATGCTTGAATATGCCGAAGCCCTGAAACAGTTCAGAGCAAGAACTTCTGAACTGGTCAAACAAAAAGGCGGAACCATGCTATGGGCTGACGGTGAGGTTGTCTTTACTGCCTTTGGCTTTCCGTCCCTTTATTATGACAAGCAAACGGGGATTGCTGAAAAGGCCCTTGGGGCTGTACAGTCGCTGCTCGACGCTTTTCTCCATGAGCCTGTTACCTTAGGCATGGATTTTGGCAAAGCAGCTTATTATTTTGATGCTATTGCCGGTTATTCCGCCCTTGGCCGGGTGCCGGTTCGTGCCCGGGTCCTTTCGGGACTGGCGGCCCGATACCAGCGCCGTATGCTGGTCACAGATGCTGCTTTGTCTTTTTTACGAACCGGCACCCGCGGTGAACTGCGGGCCGATAAGCTTGATGTGTTGGTCGACAAGCAGGAAGGGCGGGAAATTGCGTTCTTCTCTTTTAATTATAACGGGCATTCAGGGTCTTAAAGACCGAGTTCATGAGCTTAAAGCGGACCACCTTGCCAGCCCCATATTCGGGGAAGGCCCGGTAGCGCTCGCCGTCATCGGAAAAAGCCGAGGCCTTTTCGCCGGGGAAAGCGGGAAAGCGTTTTTGTGTCCACTGGAGCGAGGGGTCTTTAAGACTGAGATCCGGTTTCGCCGGATCAAAGAGGATCCACGATTCATGGACACCCCGTTCGTCCAGGGGCGCTTCGTCGGTGCTCTGGAGGTAGCGAATCCGGCCCTTTTGCATGTCGATGGATTGAATGATAGCCGAATGAACCGCCCTGCCATCGCTCCCCCGGAACAGAATAATGTCACCGCTGCGAAGATTTTTAATGTTATCCGGTACCTGTTCGAGTTCAGGCCGTTTCGAGTCAAAATACCAGGTCCCGACAAACTGGGAGGGGTCAAGTTTTTTTGATAACTTCAGGGCTTTCTGTACCGTGGCCCTGAGATCCACGCCGGCTTTGCGGGCCGTATAGGTAAGCACATGCCAGACAAATCCTGAGCAGTCCATGCCGAGGCGGCCGATGCAGTACAAATAGTTGTATATGTCAGAATTTTCTACATCCTGGCCGTTGTGCAAAACGTAGGGCCGGTGTGGAAGGCCCTTGTATGCCTGGGCTTTCATCCTGGCAATTTCATACAGGTCCCTGGTCCATGTCCAACGGCGGCTTGAGAGGTCAAAGATGAGCACCTTTTCCTTTCCATCCTGTAGTATCTGAATGTATCGGTGAAAGTCATCGGTGGCTAAAATGGCATCTATGCTGGCCCACAGATCTGCCGGGTTCGATTTTCCGCCCCCCTGAATGAATAATTCTGTGTCCGCCAGTTCGGAGCGTTCGTTGTTTTCCGCAAAGGGAAGCCGCACGTTAATGATGCGGCCGTCGATGATATAGGTTTTAAAACATTGTCGGTAGGCTTCTTCTATGGCAATTTCGGTGCCCCGGTCCCATTGCTGGGATGGGGCTGCAAACTGTGCTATCCCCTGAGAACCGGAGGGTGCTTCAGGTAAAAGCCGGTACGGAACACCGAGTGTCAAAACAAAAACGATGCCTATGGCGATAAACCTGCGCGGTCTGTTCATCAATACATTCATCAATATGTTAAATATATTGGACTTCGAACTCGACGGGGATTGCTTTTTTAAGGAGGGCGCTGACTCCGCAGTACCGATCTTGGGAAAGGCTGATGGCTTTTCGGACATTTTCGTCCTTGAGCCCGTCCGAGGCTTTAAACTCATAGATGATTTTGACCCTTGTGTATGTTTTGGGATGTTCCTCAGTGAGGTCACCCTGTACCCGCAGGTTAAAATAGCTCACGGGCTCGCGCATTTTTTTAAGTATGGAGATGACGTCCATGCCGGTGCAGCCCGCGAGGGACACTAAAAGGAGCGGTTTGGGCATAGGACCAGAGTTTTTCCCGCCCACCGCTTCGTCCGCATCCAGGGGAATGCGGTGGCCGCCGACTTCTGCGGAAAAGGCCATATCGCTTTCCCATTGACAGCTTATTTCATGCTGCATGTTATGCCTCCTTTATAAGATTGCTAAAAGGCCGCAAACCTTCCGTTTCGCGGTCAATATGTCGCGGTGACGGAATGATTCAGGTGCCGGAATGATTCCGGTATTTTAACACCCGTATCGATTCTATGGTTACCAGGCCCTCGGTTACCACTTCGTCCAAAAAAGGAATGAGTTTATCTATTTGTTCCGGTTTATCGATGATTTCAATTACAATGGGTAGATCGTTAGAGAGGTCCAGTATGTGAGCGCTTTTAAGCCTGCTGTCGGCCCCAAATCCCATGATGCCCCGCAGGACTGTCGCCCCCGCAAGATCCAGTTCCCGTGCTTTTTTGACAATTGCCTCATAAAGGGGCCTGCCTTTATGGTGGTCGTTCTCACCGGTAAAAATGCGGAGTAAGATGTCCTTCTCTTCGCTATGCATGGAATACCCCCGTTAGTATCGATTTTAACACAGAAAAGGTAATCATGCCCAAAATCACTGCCGCAAGTCCTATGGTGTTATGGAGAAAGAGATTGAGCAGGGTATATCCCAGTTCCCGTTCTTCTGCGAGCGCAACGGTTTCCAATGCAAAGGTGGAAAATGTGGTAAAGCCACCGAGAAAGCCTGTGGTTACTAGGAGCCGCAGAGCCGGGGATGCGGTTGAGTTTTTAAAGGCCTGAAAGAAGAACCCGATTAAAAAAGAACCGATAAGATTCACCGCCAGGGTTCCCATGGGGATGGGGGCGGTCGAGTGTTCGGAAATGAGCCGGGAAAGCAGGTAGCGGGATACGGCCCCGGCTCCTCCGCCGAAAAGCACTGCCAGTATGTTCATAATAGGAACAGTATGGCGAATTGCGGAGGAGTGTTCAATTCCTAGATACCAAGGAGGAGCCGGGCGGTGCTAAAATAGATGAACAGCCCCGAAATATCGACAATGGTGGTGAGGGCTGGGCTGGCTACCAAGGCCGGGTCGAGCCCAAAGGCCGCAGCAATCAGGGGAAGCAGGGCTCCGATTATGGTTGCGCTTAGTACCTGTATGCCCAGGGCTATGCCGATGGCGAGGCCAATGTTCACAATACTCATGCTTTCAGGAATGCTCGCTCCCTGAGCAGTAAAATAAACCCGCACAAAGGCAAGTATTCCCAGTATGAGGGCAAGCAGAAATCCTACCCGGGCTTCTTTCCAAATTACTTTAAGAATATCCTTAGGATTGATTTCTTTAAGCGCCAGGGCCCGGACCACCACAGTAGCAGATTGGCTCCCCGTGTTGCCCCCCGTATCAGCCAGCATGGGCATGTAAAAGGCGAGGATCATCAGGTTCATGAGGGTCGATTCGAAAGACTGGAGGATAGCCCCCGATACAAGGCCCAGGACTGCAAGAATGATAAGCCAGAGGACCCGGTGGCTGAAATGGGTCCAGATAGAGGTTTGGAGATAGGTGGTATCTTCGTGTTTACCGGAAATAGCCATGAACCGTTCCATGTCTTCGGTTCGTTCCTGCTCGATGACGTCCAGGGCGTCGTCATGGGTAATGATACCCACCAGGTTACCGTTTCCGTCCACAACCGGCAGGGCAACCAGGTCATAGCGGGAAAATTTGTAGGTTGCTTCTTCCCGATCTGCTTCGGCCTGTACTGAGATCACCTGGTCATCCATAATATCCTTAAGTTTTTTTGTTGGATGAGCAAGAATGAGGTCCGCAAGCCGTACGGTTCCTTCGAGGTGCCGGCCTTCGTCCAGCACAAAGATGGTGTAAATGGACTCCTTTGCGGGCCCTTCCAGGCGTATTTTTTCCAGGGCTTCCCGGACAGAAATGGAGGCTGGCAGGGCTATGTAGTCGGTGGTCATGATGGAACCGGCGGTGCCTTCTTTATAGGAAGCCAGCTTTTTAATGTCCTCCCGTTCCCGCTGGGCTAGCACGGGCAATACCGAATCGAATTGTTCTTCCGGCAGGGACTTAAGGAGGTCGACCCGGTCGTCCGGTGAAAGGTTAATAACCAGCTTTGCCAGGTCTGTTTTATTTAGTTTTGATGCGATATGGGACTGGACGGAGCTTGGAAGTTCACAGAAGATATCCGCAGCTGTCTGCAGGGGCAGTTTTTCCAAAACGAGATTGACATCGTCTTCGGGAATAGCAGAGAGAATTTCCGCCGCTTCTGTGGGGTGCCGTTCTCCGAGGAAGGCTGCGATATCTTCGAATTTGCCCTCTTCCATGAGGGCCTTAATGTCCGGTGCGATGAGTTGATCCAGCATGATTGCCTCCTATAGATGCATTATGTCGGAAGCACCAACGCTGGATTGTCTGTTCTTTATAAGAAGATCCGCAGACAATAACAGGAGGGCTTCCGGTTTAGAACGGTGCATTCAGCACAGGGCCGAACGCATAAGTGAGGTTCCGGGGGCTGACTACTACCAGGGCCGTCGGAATCGTTCATACCTGTCCTCCTTCCTGTAATTGTGTGCGGCTGTGTGTTGGCCGCTGTTGGATTTTAATATTAGCCAATCATAATAAAAGTTTCAAGTTTAAGCGGGGAGCCGGTTTGCCTTTTCTATGTCCATAAAATAGCGGACCGTACCCACCTTAAGTTCGTCTGTGGCATCATCATCGCAGACAATGATAGCCCGCTGGTGCATCTGAAGGGCCGATATGGGCCACATATGGTTAACGCCCTCTTCTATGGCCGCATGGAGGGCCCGGGCCTTATTGTGTCCGCTGGCAATGATGACTACTTCCCGGGCATCCATGACAGTGCCGATGCCGACCGTTAAGGCCGCAGCGGGGACCTTGTTGGGATCCCCATC
>JAIWNU010000039.1 GCA_020216655.1 Treponema sp.
GAAAAAGCGGGCATTGACGAGCCGGGTGTCCCAGGTTAGTTCCTTGTCCCGGGTCCGGGAAGAAAGGGAAGAGCCTGGTTCGTTAAAGGCTAAATGGCCGTCTACACCAACGCCGCCGAGGAATAGTTCGATACCCCCCGCATCTTGAATGGCTTTTTCATAATCGGCGCACTCTTTGGCCGGATCCTGAGCCATACCGTTGAGTATATGGACATTTCGTTCATCAATATCGATATGAGAAAAAAAGTTATCCCACATAAACCGGTGGTAGCTCTGGGGGTGCTGAGCATCGAGGCCGAGGTATTCATCCATATTAAAGGTGACCACATGGGCAAAGGAAAGTTCGCCCCGCTGGTGGATGCGGATGAGCTCCTGGTAGACCCCCAGGGGGCTTGAGCCGGTGGGCAGGCCCAGCACAAAGGGCCGTTCTTTTGTGGGACTATAGTCATTGATTCGTTTTGTTATATAGGCCGCGGTCCACTGGCTGACCGCTTGGTAATGGGGCTGAATAATTAAACGCATGGCACTCTCCTTGTTGTTCTTGTTCTATAAAAGGTTCTTTTTAAGGCTGCCGCCGACCACGGTGGCGAGGACCTGGAAATTATTGTCGAACACGACCAGATCCGCTTCGTTGCCCGGTATAATCGTTCCACGGCGGGCAAAGCGCATAACCTGGGCGGGATTGGTGCTGGCCGCCTTGACGGCATCTTCCAAAGAAAAGCCAAAGCGGACCAGGTTCTGTATGCCCCGGATCATGGTAAGGCTTGAGCCTGCGATGACATCATCAATCTTTCTGTGGAAGACTCCGTCCCGGAGGACTACCTCTTCGCCGTTGGCGAAAAAGGGGTCTGCTTTTTGTTCAGTAGGTTTCAGCGCATCTGTGACAAGGACTATTTTGTCCGCCGGCTTATCCCGGCGAAGCAGAGTAAAGAGGTCCGGGTGGACATGAAAGCCGTCGGCGATGATCTCGCAGGACATTTCAGGGTGTATGAGCACCGCCCCGACCGCGTTGGGATTTCGGTGGTCCAATTTGCTCATGGCGTTAAAAAGATGGGTTGTATGGAGTATGCCGACCTGCATACCTTCGACCATGTTTTCGTAGTTGGCGTTGGTATGTCCTGCCTGGAGGACGATGCCTTTTTTAACACAGAAGAGGGCAAGCTCCCGCATGTTTTTTAATTCCGGGGCTACAGTCATGTTCACAATGTGGCCCCCCGAGGCTTCCCAGAGCTGTTCCATGAATGAAAGGTCCACGGGGCTTAAGGTTTCTGGCTTTTGGACCCCGAGCCGATCGGGGGAAATGAAGGGTCCTTCCAAATGAAGTCCCATAACCTTGGCCCCCGACTCTTTTCCGATTGCGGCGGATACTTGGCGTACTGCCTGGAGCATGGCTTTAGGTTCCGCGGGATACAGGGTAGGGTTAAAGGCGGTGACGCCGTATTCTGCAAGAAGCCGGGACATTTCCACCACCGATTCGGTGCTGGCATCGTCGGTGCCGTAGCCGCCAAAACCGTGGATATGGGTGTCTATCAAGCCGGGGGCAATATAGCTTCCTCCCACATCGATCAGTGTTACATCCGAGCTGAACCGCTTCTGTTCAAAACGGCGCTGGGCAAAAACGTCGGAGACCACGCCCCCTTCTACCAGGACCGCGCAGTGTTCCATGGCCGCAAAGCCCGTCAGCACTGTTCCGTTATGTAAGCATAATGATCCCATTCGTGCTTCCTCTCTTTTCCTTACTTTGCCACTGAAGTTCTTTCAAAACTCAGGGAGTTTTGAAAGAACTACCTTGAAATCCGCGATTTGGCGCGACGGTTGCATGCGTTATCTATGAACCAGCATGCAACCGCAAGCAATCGCAAAGCCAATTTCAAAAGTGACCGACTTTTGAAATTGGATCCGTTTTTTTGCTTCCCTGGGAGACCAAAGCAAAGACCTCATCCCAATCGAGCCGTACATAGCCCCGGACATCCGAAAGTTCCGGTACCGAAAATAGTTTGCCTAAGAACATAGATGCCGCCCCATGGGCCACATCCATGCGGCCCCCGGTGGAAAACTCAAGCCGGCAGTCAACTCGGTCCATGACCTTTTTAAGGCCATCCAGGCGTTCGTTGTAAACATTCTGCACCAGGTCTTGCCGTGCACAGATATCGCCATGCAGAAATACCACCTCGGGGTCAAAAATAGAAACTACCGGTTTTAAGCTTTCAAAGAGTTCGGCCACAAAGGTTTTGTATACCTCATCATCCTGCTGGATCCGCACCATTTCCTGGAAGCTCATGCCAAACTGGCTCCCGTCGCCGGGTCTCCAGAGGACGCTGGTAAATTCCCCCGCCGCGTATCGTTTACCGTAGTGGAGCTTGCCTCCCAATACCAGAGCCATGCCGACCCCCATGCCGGGCCCGAGTCCGGTCTGGGCATTGTGCCCGCGGTGTTCGGCTAAAACACAGAGAAAGTCCTTAAGGGCCGTATCCCGGTAACGGGCCAGAGCTTCCCAGGCACAGCAGTTTGCATCATTTTCGATCAGTACCGGCACGGGATAGCTGCAGCCGATTTCTTTGCCAAAAGGGTAGTTTTCTAATTTAAAGGGATCCGATTTGATGATGGTGCACTCGTCGGGGTTCACAATTCCCGGAAGGCCGACGCAAATACCCAGGAGGGGGAGCCGGGTGCTTTCCACCACGGGGCGCATCCGTTCTACCACTTCGGCGAAGACCTCGGAAAAATGTTTTGCCTGGACTGTGCCTTCTATTTGATGCAGGGTTGTGCCGTACACATCCACCACGACGCCGCGGAAGCGGTCTACCTGCAGTTCAAGACCCAGGACACAGCCCATCCGTTCGTTGATGCGCAGCAGTATAGGCCGCCTCCCGCCCTGGGACGTTACTTCTCCTTCTTCGGCTTCGTAGACCACGTTTGCATCGATGAGCGTCTGGATAATGTTGGTTACCGTGGACCGGTACAAATTGAGTTCCCGGGCTATATCGATACGGCTGATGCCGGGTTTGCGCCAGATGGTCTGGGCAACCATGGAGATGTTGGCATTCCGCTGGAAGTTATTGTTGTTGATCCGCATAACTGGCATTTTATGCTCCTCGTTGTTCAGTATAGTACAGGATTTATGTTTGTACAAGGTGTGAACAAACGATTTGTAAAACATCTTGTTTTTACACAATGTTATGTGTATATTATTGTTTGGAGGTTGCTATGGCTACAAATTTAGCAATTAACGATGAATTATTAAATTACGCTCTAAAAATAGGTGGCTTTCGTACAAAAAAAGATACCGTAAATGCTGCTTTAGAGGAATTTATCCAAAAAAGAAAGGCGGAAGACTTAATACATCTTTTTGGTAAAGTTGAATATGATTCCGACTATGACTATAAGGCTCTGAGAAACAGGAAATGAAGGTTTTAGTTGATACTTCGGTATGGTCATTGGCTTTACGAAAAACGGATAAAAATGAATTTGATGCGAAAATTGTAAACTATTTAGCTGAATTAATAAGGGATACTAATATTGTGATAATAGGCCCCATTCGGCAAGAAATACTGAGTGGAATTTCACAAAAGGCAAGATTTGAAGAACTGAGGGATAAATTATCAATATTTAAAGATCAAATGTTGACCACTGATGATTATGTGCTTGCTGCAGAATATTATAATACCTGTCGAACAAAGGGGGTTCAGGGTTCACATATAGATTTCCTCATCTGTGCTTTTTCAGTAAACAAAAACTATCCCATTTTTACACTAGATAAAGATTTTGAAAATTATAAAAAGTATCTACCAATAAATATGATGCGGATAGAAAGCGTATAATTAAATCAGTAACTGCGGTATGACAGGAGGTTCCATGAGGCGCGCTCTGCTCGGGGCAACAATGTTCATCGCCATATTTTCACTTGTGTCCTGCGAAAGCATTAATACCCGCTACGATGAAACCGAGCCCTACCGTATTTCCCTCTGGAATGACGTGCCTCTCCTGTCCCGGGAAAGCGGACCGCCTGAGACCAGGCGGACGGGCGATACTGAGCCGGAAGCAGGGCCCGTAAGCCCCTTTGCAGCCTATAGCCGGGACTTCCTTACCAACATACGGAAGACCTGTGAAGCCGATGTGCCCATTGTGTACCGCTACGGCTGGATCCTCTTTAAGGAGAATCTCAGGCGGTCCGCGGATGTGCAGCTTTTTGTCCAGGTGCTCTACAGGACCGATGAACGGCCCCGGGGAACCGTATTTCTTTTCCACGGCTATGCCAACGATTCAAGCCATATGACCGGGGTAGCCGGCGCCTTGCTTGCCCAGAACTGGGCGGTGGTGCTCACGGATCTGCCGGGCCATGGCCTTTCCACAGGACCGCGGGGCGACGTGGAAGATTTTTCTGATTATGGCGATACGGTGCAAAGGGTACTCGATACCATACTTCCCCAGTTTGTTGATGCCCTGCCGCCGCCCCTCATGGCCTTTGGTCACAGCACCGGCGCCCTCGCGCTGGTCGATTACAGTCTCCGCTATGAAAGCAGGTTTTCCCGCATGGTATTCTATGCCCCCCTTATCCGTTCAGCCTGGTGGAATACGGCCCGCTTTGGCCGCGCGCTGCTGGGCCCCTTTGTCCGGACTACCCGGGCTTTTGCCAAGTCCCCCCTGGGACTCCGGGTCTTTCCTGTCCACTGGTTCGACAGTCTTGTCGCCTGGGAACGCTCTGCCCGTAAGCAGCAGTACATTCCCCTGCCGCCTACCCGGATCATCCAGCCAGAAAAGGACGATGTGGTCTTGAGTGACTATAACGCCCGCTTCCTTATGAGCCGCGCTCCCCGCACAGAACTCATCCGGCTTGGCGGCATCAGCCACTTTGCCACCGACGCCCGCATACCTGACAGCCGTCTTTTGGCCGCGATTGTAGATTATTTCAACGCTCAATAATAAGGCAGCCTAACAAGCTTTGTAGTTCTGTCATATTGACCGGCCCATAGGGTCCTGAGTATCATCGATCATTATGAATACAAAGGCCCCCTATTTAGGAATTGATTGCGGTTCCACCACCGTAAAAGTTGTTGTACTCGACGATACTTTCACTATATTGGATGCCCTCTATGCATACCACCGGGGCAATCCCTACGGAGTGCTCCAGCAGTATCTGCAGCAGAGCCCTTATAAAACCTTTCGCTTAGTGGGTGCCACAAGCAGTACCCCCTATTTTGTGTTGGCGGACCACCGGTCGGAAAACAAAATCTGCTTTATCGATGCGGTAAAACGGCGCTATCCGGATGTAAAAAACATCCTGCTTGTGGGCTCAGAGAAATTTGCCCGCATTATCTTTAATGATGATGGCTCATACCGGAAGATGAAGGCCAATTCGACCTGCGCAGCCGGTACAGGCAGTTTCCTGGACCAGCAGGCGGTGCGGCTCGGTATTGAGTCCGCTTCCCGGCTGGCCGAATTGGCCGAGCAGTCAGGTCCCCAGACCCCGCGAATTGCAAGCCGCTGCTCTGTTTTTGCGAAGACCGACCTGATTCATGCCCAGCAGGAAGGCTGGGGGCTGCCGGAAATCTCCGACGGGCTCTGTGCAGGACTGGCCCGGAATATCGCTGATACCCTTTTCCCCGCAGAACAGCTTGTAAGCCCCACCGTCATGGTGGGCGGTGTGGCCCTTAACAAACGGGTCGTCCAGCACCTATCGGACCTTGCAGAAACGGAAATCATTCGGGACGAACAGGCCGCGCTCTATGGAGCCATCGGGGCGGTCCAGCGGGCCTTACTGGCCAATCAAAACGATTCTGCCCCGGCAGAAAAAGAACGGACCCTTGCAGACATACTGGGCAAACAGGAAGCGCGGCGCCGCTACGTTCATCAACCTTTGGAAAAGAAAAACCCCCAGTATCCTGACTTTAGTTCATACAAAAGTTACAACCTGGTGACCCAGCGGCTCGGAGAACGGAACCCCGTAGAGGTGGACCTGTATGTGCCGCTCCCTAAAGGAACGCTGCCAGTGTACCTGGGAATCGACATTGGCTCGACCAGTACTAAAGCGGCCCTGCTGGACCAGAACCGCGCCATGCTCGCAGGGCTCTATACCCGGACCGCGGGGGATCCTATCCGTGCAGTACAGGGTCTTTTGGAGGCCCTGGAGCGCATAGAAAGCGAGGAAGCGGTTCATTTTGATGTACGCACCTGCGGAACCACCGGTTCGGGCCGGAAACTTATCGGGGCCATTGTGGGTGCCGACGGCATCATCGACGAAATTACCGCCCATGCTCGGGCTGCGGTGGAACTGGACAGGCAGGTGGATACGATTATCGAAATCGGCGGCCAGGATTCCAAATTTACGGTGCTGAAAGATGGTGTGGTGGTCTTTAGCCAGATGAACACGGTCTGCGCTGCGGGGACCGGAAGTTTTATAGAAGAACAGGCGGTCAAGCTCGGGGTACCTATCCGTGAATATGCCGCCCAGGCCCTGGGGCACGCTGCGCCGGCCACCAGCGACCGCTGTACGGTTTTTATGGAGCGGGACCTCAATAACTACCAGAACGAGGGCTATGCGGTAGAAGAGCTCCTTGTGGCAACCCTCTTTTCTGTGGCGGACAACTACCTTTCCAAGGTCGCCATGGAGAGTTCCATCGGCTCCCATGTGGTATTCCAGGGTGCTACGGCTAAAAATAAGGCGCTGGTGGCCGCCTTTGAAGAACGGCTTAAGCGGCCTATCGCGGTGTCTCCCTACTGCCACCTTACCGGTGCCATGGGGGCGGTCCTCCAGACTCTGGATGACCAGGCTGTGCTGGTCGGGGCTTCCAAATTCCGTGGCCTGGCTCTGCATCGGGAAACCATTGCCCAGCGCAACGATGTGTGTTCAGGCTGCACCAACCACTGCAAGCTCCACATTATCACCGTACAGGGCGAAGAGATTGTCTACGGTTACCTCTGCGGCCGCGGGGCGGGGGACCGGAAATTTGTATCCAAAAACAAGTCCGGTTTTGACCTCCTTCGGGAACGGCGGCACCTTTTGGAACAGGCCGTCCAATCCGTATCCAAACAGGGCCAGCAGAATCGGTCCAGGCAGAGCCTCACGGGCCGTCTCCAGGATGCGGTGGTTAACTTTTCGACCAGCACCATAGACCTGTTTAACGATGCGCTGCATCAGGCTGCGGACAGTGTGCTCAACACCCGGGCGACGAGCGCCCAGACTGGCAGCGTACAGGCCGCGAATGCTGCTGACGGCATCGGCTGTTCATCAATCCGTATCGGTATTCCCCGATCTCTGTATCTGCAGGAAGACAGCAGACTCTGGCAGTATTTTTTCCAGTCCCTGGGCTTTACCACCCTTATGGGCGAGGACTCAAGCTCGTCTATTGGTATGGGTAAACGTATCGCCGGCGCGGATTTTTGCGCCCCCATTTCGATGATCCACGGGCAGGTTCAGGACCTCCTTGAACGGGCCGACTATGTATTCCTCCCGATTTATCTGGAAGCACCGCGCCATGGGGAAACTGCGGGTCAGACCGAGGAACGCCGCTTCTTTTATTGCAATTATTCCCAGTATACGCCCACGCTCGTGAGCGTGGCCACAAACCAGGGGGATAGGATTCTAAAACCCCTCATTTACTCCAGTTTTGGCAACGACAGCGAAGCGATTTTTGAGCTCCGGGAAATGCTTAGGCGAATTCTCGCAGGCCGGGGGCTCGACGTGCCGGTTCCATCGGTCCTTGAACGGCTGTACCGGAATATGAAAGCGATTAAAGCGGCATTTAACAGTTCTCTCTTAGAGCTGTATGAGCGGGTACGGCCTGAGACCGATGAGTTTGCCATCATGCTGACCGGGAGACCCTACACGGCCCTGAGCAAGGGGCTTAATAAGGGAATTCCCGATATGTTTGCTGAGCATGGGCTCAAGGTATTTTTCCATGATATGTTTCCCACGCCGGAGGGCCATTATCATGACCGCCAGCTGCAGGCCTATCACTGGTACTACGCTTCCCGGGTTATCGAGACCGCCCTGTACTGCCGCAATCATCCGGTAATGTACCCCGTATTGGTCACCTCCTTTAAATGCGGACCCGACTCCTTTGCCATTGAGACCTTTAAGGAAATTCTGGACAAGGCCCACAAGCCCTATCTTATTTTACAGATTGATGAACATGACTCGGCGGTGGGCTACGAGACCCGCATCGAGGCGGCGGTCCGAGCCTTTAGGAACCATTTTGCGACTGCTAAAGAGGGGCCTCAAAAGATTGCGGCCCCATCCGGGTCTGGTCAGGCTGCTTCGAAAACAGAAAAGACTCCTTTCCCGCGTAACAAGACGGTGCTACTTCCAAACTGGGATCCCCTGGTGGTAGAACTTTTGGCGGCGGCCCTCCGGGGACATGGCATCGATGCCCATGTTTTGGAAGAAAAGAGCGAATATATCCAGCATGCCATGACCCACAATTCGGGCCAATGTATCCCGGTGAGCGTTATTGCCTACGAAGTGATACGGTATATCGAAAACCATGAGCTGGACCCGCACAACACGGTTCTCTGGATGGTTAAAGCTCTGTGGCCCTGCAATATTCCCCTGTATCCGCTCCAGATAGAAACCATACTTCGCAAGGCGGGGAATGGCATGGAGTCCGTTCAGGTCTTTACGGGGGATCTTACCTTTATGGATGTTTCTGCCCGTATGACCCTGGATGCCTACTATGCCTATGCGCTGGGGGGACTGCTCCGGAAAATCGGTACGAGAATTCGGCCCTACGAAACCTTGCCCGGGGCGACCGATGCGTTTATTGCTTCGGCCCTCCAGAAGTGTGCCGCGGCCCTGGAAAAGCGGCAACCCATGGTGCCGGTTATTAAGGAGATTGCCGCCGGTTTAAGTTTTATTCCCAAGAAGGAAGGAAAGCGCCCCAAGGTTGCCCTCTTTGGCGATTTTTACGTCCGGGACAACGATATTTTTAACCAGGACCTGATCCGGGCAATTGAACGGGCCGGCGGGGAAGTGGTGACCACTTCCTATGTGGAATACCTTAAGGCGACGGTAGACGCCTTTTTTGACCGGCTTCTCATTGAGCGGCGCTACGGCCCCTGGCTGGGCTATCGGGCGGTGATGATGGCTATAGCATCGGTAGAAAAGGCGCTGGAACGCCAGACTGGACTAGCCCTCAGCGAGGGGCCCTGGACGAACCGCCGGCGGCAGGATGCGTATCAGTATTTTGGTATCCGGCCGGAAATGTCGGGGGAAAACTACGACAACGCCCTTAAGCTGCTTAAAATCCTGGACGAACACCCCGATTTGGCTCTCTTTGTGCAGGCTGCCCCTGCCTTTTGCTGCGCGTCCCTTGTCACCGAGGGGATGAGCAAGGCCATCGAGAACTTAACCGGAGTCCCGGTGCTTTCCATTACCTATGACGGTACGGGAGCCCAGAAAAACGACGTGGTAGAACCCTACCTGGCTAAGTACGGGAGTTAATAGAGCTTGAAAGCATATCGATACACTCTGCAAGCGAAATAGTTCTGCATGGCAGAGTATCACGATGCTGTAAAAGATGTATGTCCCCGCTCACCAGTATTGAACCCGGAATGGTGCACGCCAGGTCGATAAATTTATTGTACGAAGAATCCTCCGCAATCCAATTTTTGCTTTGCGGAGGTTCGTTGTGGATAATAAAAAAAGGCAGTATTTCTTCATCGATAAGGTAACTGGTTTCTTCTTTGATTAATCCAAACTTTTTATAGGAAAGAACCTGTATGTATTCATTTAAAATTGATGGGCAGATATGGGCTTTGATATTGCCTTTAAGCAAAGTATGATGGAGCGGCAATGCGGTTCCGCGGAATAATAGCATTGAAACAACAATATTAGTATCAAGCACCGTATCCATGCCGGCCTTCTGCAACTAAATTGGGTACGTCTTCTTCTTTTAATCCAAGGTCTCTTATTTTATTCCGTATGTCTTCCAGCTTTTTAGTTTCCAAAGGCCGTACAATCATAGGTTCCAGAACAATTTTTCCATCTTCCAAGCGAGCATCA
>JAIWNU010000040.1 GCA_020216655.1 Treponema sp.
AAATATTCAGAACCCTTAAAATGGGTAAGCAATTCTTTTGGAAGCGTAATTTGATTTTTGGAACTTACTTTACAAAGCATAACAAAACTCCTCAGTAAAATATATGGAAAGTAAAGTTTTCTGTCAAATTTACATCTAGAAAATATGATAAGCATGCCTTTCAATGAATGAAATAAAGATTTGCTTTTACCTCCAAGTCCCTCTATACTAAGAATCATTACGGAAAAAAGAAAAGAGAGGGACCTATTGATGAACGACGACCCCTATGTGATTACCAGTCTTGAGCAGTTTACTGCCCTCTGGAGCCAGACCTATAACCGGGAAGGAAAACCCGACTGGTCCCACATTATTCCCTATTATGACGAAGCTATTCATTTCCGGGACTGTATTCAGGAAGTCCAGGGGCTTAAGAATTTCAGAGAATTAACGGAACGGCTCACTAAGCGTTCTCAGGATCTTTCCATGGCTATAAAAAATGCGGTCATGCAGGACCGCCTCATCTATATGGAATGGGAAATGACCATCCTTTTCAGAAATACCCGGTCTTCGGTTGTGTATGGGGCGAGCAGAATACTCCTTAATGAACGGGGAAAGATTGTAGATCAGCGGGATTATTATGATCTCTGGGGTGATATTTTTGATAACATCCCTGGGTTTAACAGGATGTATCGATCCTTTATGAGACGGGTGTTCGGATAACATGGAAAAGCAAACACTTTTTGCCCGCATGAAACGGTATTGGCCCCAATACAAGTGGTCCAATGTAGGGGAAATGATGCAGCATAATCGGCTTCCTCCAAAGGAATGCCATGAAGATTTCCGGGGTAAGCTTGTGGTCATTAGCGGGGCCACCTCCGGTATCGGGTACCATACGGCCCGCCGTTATGCCGCAGCGGGGGCAGATATTCTTTCTATCAACAGGAATCCTGAAAAATCGCAGGCCCTCTGCCAGGAACTCCGCGGTGAATTTGGTGTCCGCTGCGACGCCATGGTGGCGGACCTTTCGGTATTGGCGGATATTCACCGGGTGGCCCAGGAGCTTAAAGCTTGGCCCCGGCCCATCGATGTGCTCATCCACAATGCGGGGGTGTATCTGAATAAGCGGACCGAAACCGTTGATGGCCTTGAAACGACCTTTGCGGTCCATTACCTCTCATCTTTTATCATCAATTATTTACTCCTTGACCGGCTTAAGGAGGAAGGGCGGGCTCGTATATTGTTTGTCAGCTCTGAGGGGTACCGTTTTGCGGTCTGGGGGCTCGATCTGGATAACCTGCAATTTGAACGGGGCGGGTATTCGGGGCTAAAGGCCTACGGGTCTGCAAAAACGGCCCAGATCCTTTCCATGCACCGCTTTGCGGAGCTTTTAAAGGGGTCGGGGGTGACCATAAATGCCATGCATCCAGGTATGGTGGCCACCAATACGGGGAACGAAAACAACGCTTTTTACCGCTGGTACAAAAAGAATTTTATTGACCGCTATTCTCAGTCTCCCGCAGTGTCTGCGGAAGCACTCTATTATTTGGGTGTTTCTCCAGAACTAGCGGGGATGACCGACAGGTTTTTTAATTTGACAACCCAGGAAAACCTTGCGCCGCCTGCTCTGGATCTTGAGATGGCGGAGCTTCTCTGGCCTATCAGCATGCAGCTGGGGAGACTTTCGGGGGGACTGCAATGATGGAAGCCCATGAACTCATTGTTGTCGGGGGCGGCATAGCGGGGCTCACCGCCGCTGCCTATGCTGCAAAACGGGGTATGGACGTACTCCTTATAGAAAAGAACGAAACCTGCGGGGGGCTTATTAATACCTTTGCCCGAGATGGCTTTACCTTTGACGGCGGTGTACGGGCCCTGGAAAGCGCGGGCATTATAAAACCCATGCTGGCGGATTTAGGGATTGAGCTTCCCAGCGTAAAAAGCCCCGTTTCGGTTGGTATTGGGAAAGACATTATTACCGTAGAGAGCGAAGGGGATCTGGAAGCTTATGCAGCGCTGCTCCGCAGAACCTATCCTGAAAGCGGCGAAGATATTGATAGGCTTGTGTCGCTAATTCGAACCGTTATGTCCCACATGAAGATCCTCTATGCGGTGGATAACCCGCTCTTTAAAAACTTCCGGGAGGACCTGGGGTATTTTCTGCGGGTATACCTTCCCTGGATGGGTAAATTTATCCTTACCCTCCGGAAACTGGATAGTCTCAAGGGCCCGGTGGAAGAGTACCTTGCGGGCATCATTAAAAATCCCTCTCTGAGGGATATTGTGGATCAGCATTTTTTTAAGGCCACGCCGACCTTTTTTGCCATGAGCTACTTTTACCTCTACACCGATTATTTTTATCCCCTTGGCGGTGTTGGGAAGCTCCCTGAGCGGGTCCAGGAAAAATTCCTTAGGTTCGGCGGAAAACTCAAAACGGGGCGGCGGATTGTAGCCGTGAAACCTGCGGAAAAAGTGCTGGTCGATGACCAGGGCTACAGTTACCAGTACAAGAAGCTCATTTGGGCCGCGGATCTGCGTTTTCTCTATGCCAATACGGAAACAAACGGACTTCCTGAGCCGGTAGTCCGAAATATTGCTGCCAAAAAGACTGCCATGGAGGGGGCGAAAAGTTCCGAATCGGTGTTTACCCTTTTTATCGCGGCTGACCTGCCGCCAGACTATTTTAGCGCCCTGTCCCGGGGGCATTTTTTCTATAACCCCTCAGCCCAGGGGCTGGGTGCCATTCACCGCAAGGAGCTTGCATCGCTTCTAGAACGGTGGGAACGGCTGAGCCGAGCTACTATTCTGGACTGGCTCGATCGGTTTTGCCGCTACAACACCTATGAAATATCAATTCCTGTATTAAAGGATCCCCAGGCGGCCCCTCCGGGCAAGACCGGTATCATTGCGAGCCTCCTTTTTGATTACGAACTAGTTAAACGGGTCCATACCGATGGCTGGTACGATGGGTTTAAGGCCTACCTGGAACAAAAAATCCTTTCGGTGCTTACTGAAAACCTATACCCCCAGCTTTCGGGCCGCATCCTTTTTTCGTTTTCCGCGAGCCCCCTCAGTATCGAAGAACGGGTAGCAAGCTCCGGGGGTGCAATTGTCGGCTGGTCCTTTGAATACCCCATCCCGGTTACTTCCAGCATGCTTGGCGTAAACGAGTCGGTTCTGACGGCCATTCCTGATATATACCAGGCAGGCCAATGGTCCTACAGTCCGACCGGAGTGCCCACGTCGATTATGACCGGTCGTCTTGCAGCTGACCGGGTGGCAAAAAAATAGCCCTCAAAGAGGCTGCCCCTCGTTGCCCCACTGTCCCTTCGGTATTTTTCCGCAGTCATTGTGTAAAATTTCCATTTATACTATAAAACTGGCAGCACAGAAGGAGCCAGGCTATGCAGGTATTGGTTGGAATGATTATGGGATCCAGTTCCGATTGGGAAACCATGAGTCACGGAGCGGCCCTGCTCGATGAATTAGGGATTCCCTATGAGGTGGAAGTGGTGTCGGCCCACAGAACACCGGATAAACTTTTTTCCTATGCAGAACAGGCCGAGGGCCGGGGCATCGAGGTTATTATTGCCGGCGCTGGCGGAGCGGCCCATTTGCCGGGCATGACGGCCGCAAAAACCTCCCTGCCGGTGCTGGGCGTTCCGGTCCAGTCCAAGGCCTTAAATGGTCTTGATTCACTGCTCTCTATTGTACAGATGCCTGCAGGGATTCCTGTGGGAACCCTGGCTATCGGTAAGGCCGGGGCTGTTAATGCGGCCATCCTTGCGGCAAGCATCCTGGCAAATAAATATCCAGAAATCCGAGAACGGCTTAAGGCATACCGGCAAAAGCAGACCGAGACGGTATTAGCTAAGCCAGATCCCCGGGAGGTCCTATGAGCGAATACGGCGCATTACCGCCCAAGCCGGCGCAGGGGCCCCGCACCGCCGCCCAGCCAAGCAGCGCTCCCATGAAGCGGATCGGTATCCTGGGCGGCGGCCAGCTTGCCCGCATGCTGGCCTTGGCGGGCCACAGCCTGGGACTGGAGTTTGCATTCCTTGACCCCGCTCCCGACGCCTGCGCCGCTGCGGTGGCCCGCCAGGTGCGGGGCCCCTACGACGATGCAGCAAAACTGGAAGAGCTCGCTTCCTGGGCAGATATTATCACCTATGAGTTCGAAAATGTGCCGGCCCAGGCGGTCCGGTTTTTGGAGGAAGGCCGGCGGCTGGTCTATCCCCCGGCAGAAGCCCTGGCCGTATCCCGGGACCGGCTTTCGGAAAAGACGCTTTTTACCGAGCTTGGTATTCCTACCCCGGCCTTTGCGGCCATAGAAAGCCTTTCGGATCTTGAGGCGGCGGTAAAAACTATTGGACTTCCTGCGGTATTAAAAACGCGAACCCTGGGCTATGACGGCAAGGGCCAGTCGGTGCTTCGCCGCACCGAAGACTGTGCCGCCGCCTGGGCTCATATTCAAGGTCGGAGCGCCATCCTCGAAGCCTTTGTGCCCTTTACCCGGGAAGTTTCGATTATTGCTGTCCGGAGCAGCACAGGAGAAGAAGCCTTTTATCCCCTGACTGAAAATATACACCGGGAGGGTATCCTCAGGTTCTCCCGTCCCCATGCCGCTGATCCGCGCCAAGCGGAAGCGGAGTCTTATGCCAGAAAAATTCTGGACCAGCTCGATTATGTCGGGGTCCTTGCCCTCGAGCTTTTTGACACCCCCGAAGCTCTGGTGGCCAACGAGACTGCCCCTCGGGTTCACAATTCGGGCCACTGGACCATAGAAGGGGCCTATACAAGCCAGTTCGAAAACCACCTGCGGGCTATTCTGGGGCTTCCTTTGGGTCGTACCGACCTGCGGGGGAGCGCTGCCATGGTAAACTGCATCGGAAGCTTGCCAAAGCGGGAAGAAATTCTTGCCATACCGGGGGCCCACTATCACGATTATGGCAAGGAAGCACGTCCCGGCCGCAAGGTGGGCCACTATACGCTGTCCGCCGCAAGCGACGATGAGCTTGATGAGCTTATTCGGCGCTTTGTACCGTCATCAATATAAATCCCCCTATGACGCCCAGCTTCCAGAGCCAGGTATGGCGGCAGATTATCCAGTTTATGTTTCGCCGCAAGGCCCTATTGTGCTGTATTTTCATGGAGGGGTCTATGTTCTTGGGTCTATCGAGTCATCTCTCCTTTTGTGCGCCCCCCTGGCGGAAGCCCTGTCGCTTCCGATGTTCCTGTTCGAATACCGGCTTGCGCCGGAACATCCCTATCCGGCCGCATTGGATGACGCCCTCGCGGCCTATCACTGGCTCCGCTCCAGCGGGTATCAGGGTGAGCAGATTGTGTTTCTGGGAGATTCGGCTGGCGGGGGCCTCGCGTTGGCCGCAGCCATGGCTCTGCGCGACAGGGACGAGCCCTTGCCGGGAGCGCTCCTCCTTTACTCTCCCTGGACTGACCTGACAAACTCAAGCGATTCCCACCGCACGAACGCTGGCCGAGACGTGATGCTGACTACCGGCATGCTCCAGCGCTGGGCTCGATCCTATGCTGGGTCTCGGCCCCTCGATGATCCATATATCTCCCCCCGTTTTGGATCCTTTAAGGATCTCCCGCCCATACTTATCCAGGTTGATGAAAGTGAAATCTTTTTAGATGACAGCCGTTCAGTCGCCGACGCGGCTCGTGCCGCTGGGGTTCCTGTGGAACTGGAGATATGGCAGGGTCTCTGGCATGTGTGGCCAGCGGTGGGAACCATGATTCCCGAAACGATGCTCTCTTTTCAGCGTATAAAGGATTTTTTAAGCCCCTTTCTCAAATATACAAACTAGACAAAAACCTCGACCGGAATAGTATAAGGCGCCAGTTTCTGTATCAGAGAGGCCCGGCGCTCAAGAAGATACGCTTCGTTAACCGGTTCGGCCAGGGGGTCCTCCGGTGCGGGGCGGGCCTTCCCGTAAAGCTGCAGGCGCTGGGGACCGGGCCGCGGCGGAGGTACAGTGCTTGATAGTTCCACTAAACGGCGGACCAGGTTTTCCCAGGCCTGGACTTCTTCCTGCGGAGCTGGTTGGCCGCCGATTTTACATACCATGGTCTGGATCACAAAGGGGGCCCGCCCCGCAAAGTCCTCGATGGCCCGGCACAGGCTATCAAAACTAATGGCGGAGCGGTTTATGTTCCGGTACCAGGCTTCGGTTCCCGCATCGACCTTAAGCCAGATTTCAAGCTCTTTCCCTGTCCCGCTGAAAGGTTCCATTACTCCCCTGGCTGCAGCGGCCAGGAAATTTGCCGTTTCTGGATCAAGAAGCCCGGTACCGTTAGTAATGAGTACCAGTTTTGCCTGTGGATACAATTCGTTCCGCAGCCGCCCGGCCATTTCAAGGGCCGGCCTCAAGGCTGGATGCAGGGTAGGCTCTCCATTGCCCGAAAATGAAAGGTCCTTTACATTCAGGTTTGTGCTAGTCTCCGAAGGAGAAAAAACTGGGTCAGAACGAAGTCCTTGGCTCCCATCCATATTCAGCGCCGCAGCAAATTCCCGCAGGCCCCGCTCCAGGGCTGGGAGCGAAAATTGTATGTCCGAGGTAAAGGGGAACACCTCGCAATAGGGGCAGTCAAAACTGCAGGTCTTTTTGTCCGGGAAGAGGTTAATGCCTATCGAAAGGCCTCGGGCCCTGCGGGATATGACAGGATAGACAATAGCTCCCGCTTCCCGGTCAAGCCGGTGGTCTTGGGCAGAACGAATGGTAAGCGCCATACCGAAACTATACTATTACGGGGACCTTCGGTCGAGCAAAAAAAACTTTACAGCTGCGCCAAGGTAGGCTACAATTATATTGGTTGGTAATTATCAATCAATATATGACCGGATAAAGGGGAGCGAACCTATGAAACCCATGTACAAAACAATCGGCATCGTTTTAGCATCAATGTTAACGATCATCTCCTGTGCTCCGGACGATCGGTTCCTGGCGGTTGATAAGTCAGGCAAGACGGTGGTGGAACGTTTCGGCCAATTGCAGGTAATGGGGACCCGCCTTGGTACCCAGGATGGTAAACCGGTGCAGCTCCGGGGCATGAGTTCCTTTGGGCTTCAGTGGGCGGGCAAATATGCTAATGAAGCGGTGATTCAATGGCTCCGGGACGACTGGAACATGCAGGTATGGCGGGCCGCCATGTACCTGACCCAGGGGGGCTATATTGAAAACCCGGTTATTAAGGAAAAAGTAATCAGCTCCATAGAAGCGGCCCTTAAATTGGGGATTTACGTTATCGTAGACTGGCATGTATTAAGTGATAAGAATCCCTTAGTGTACAAGGATAAGGCGATCGAGTTTTTTACCGACATAGCCCAAAGGTACGGCACATACCCGAACATTATCTACGAAATCTGCAATGAACCGAATGGCAAGGATGTGACCTGGCAGGGCCAGATAAAGCCCTATGCGGAGGCTGTCATTGGCGCAATCAGGGCAATAGACCCGGATAATATTATTATTGTGGGCACCCCCAACTGGAGCCAGGATGTGGATGTGGCTGCGGAAGATCCCATCAAAGACTACAAAAGCATCATGTATACCCTGCATTTCTATGCGGGGACCCACGGGGAAGAACTGCGGAAAAAGGCTGAAAAAGCGCTGGCCAAGGGGCTCCCGATTTTTGTTACCGAATGGGGGACCTCCGATGCTTCTGGCGGCGGAGGTTTTTATCCTGATCAGTCCAAAGTATGGCTTTCGTTCCTGAAAAAACACGGCATTTCATGGGTCAACTGGTCGGTGAACAACAAGGGCGAAGAATCGGGGACCCTGGTATACAACGCCGACCGAGAAGGAAAGGGCCGCTGGCAGGATGCGGACCTTTCTCCCTCAGGCCGATTTATCCGCAAGGTCCTCAGGAACGAAATACGGATTCCGTAAAAATTTTAATTTCTAAGTGGTCATTAAAACAAAAGCTTTATTTTGGTCTCTTCAATTAACTAAAAACTCATTGGTGAAATTTAATAAATTAGATATAATTGTAGTCAATATTGTATACAGAGCTGTCTATTAGCTCTATAGGAGTCATTATGACTATTCAAAGACGCATCAGTATTGTTGCTATATTATCAATTTTAATTGCCGTTTTTCTTGCCTTAAGTGTTGCTACTTTTCCTATCATGACCTATATCGAAAAACGGTTTTATGACCAAGTACCCCATATGCTCAACTCAATAAAGATTGATATTCAAACTGAAATTGCCCGAGGAACAGAAGCCTCCCTCTCTTTTGCTCGCAATCCGGCTCTTATAGACTGGATTAAATCCGGAGAAAAGGACCAAAAACTTACGGCAATTATGACCGCTACCATGGCAGAACTGGCAACACGGAAAGGTTTTACTACTTCTTTTGCTGCCAGTACTGTTACGGGAGCCTTTTATGACAAGGGTAAATATCTCAACACCCTCACAAAGAGTGATCCTGATGATAGCTGGTTTTTTGATAGCCTTTCATCTCCAGAAGATGTGCTGCTCAACGTGGATTATAACGCCAAACTCGATTCTACTCTGCTTTGGTTTAATGCACTTGTCCGTGACAATGGGAATGCTATTGGTATCGCTGGTATCGGAATATCTTTAACAGATGTGGTCCGTCAGTTTAAAGACTCAGAACCAAGTAAAAACAGTGTAGTATTGCTCTGTGATAATACAGATACGATTCTCATTACCAGTCTTGATGAAAATAATAAAACAAAATTAAGTGACTTTGTTCCCTCAACAGTGCAAACAATAAAAGGTTATGAAGGTTTGCGATCCTTTATGCAAAAAGGACAAAAACTAATTGTCGCACAATCGCCAATAAAGAATAGCCGCTACACCATATATGCAATCATGCCAATTAATGATTTTTTACCCACTTTATGGGAAATAAATGGTCTTGCGATACTGGTTGCTATCATTCTTGCGGTACTTATTACGTTTATTTTGCAACTATTTTTACGATTCTCATTTAAGAACCTCCGCAAATTGCAGGATGCCCTTCATGACATCGCAAGCGGTAACGGTGATTTAACCAAACGGATTGAGGTGACAAATGATGAAGTAGGTTTGGTTTCTGACAGATTTAATACTTTCGTCCATAATCTGCAATCCATGGTTGCTGAAATACGGAACGCTATAGATAAAGCCAAGTCACTCAATACTAGCATTCTCCAATCGAACCATGAAAGCAGCGTTGCCATGGTAGAAATTGCAGAAAACATCAAGGCTATCAACGAACGGTCTATTTCTCTGGATACGAACATGGATGAATCTAAAAACAAAGCTAGCGAGATTATCCAATCGGTGAACCAGTACGGAAACCGTATTGTAGAGCAATCAGCCATGGTGCAGCAATCAACATCTGCGATTGTGGAAATGCAGGCTTCTATAAAAAATCTTTCGGAACTTTCGGAGAAAAAAAACAAAACAGTAGCTCAGTTGGTAGAAGTAGCGCAGGATGGCGGCAAATCATTAGAAGAAACCAAGGCATCCTTTAAAGAACTTATCGAGAAACGTATGCAGGCCATTAGCGATATGAACCAACTGGTCGCTAAAGTTGCGGCCCAGACAAACCTTCTTGCCATGAACGCCGCGATCGAGGCCGCTCATGCAGGTGAACATGGGGCAGGATTTGCTGTTGTGGCCGATGAAATACGGAACCTGGCCGAAGCTACCGCCACAAATGCGAAGAATATAAGCCTTGCAATTAAGGCTATGAAGGATGGGGTGGACCTGACCGGACATACTATAGACAAGAATCTAGAACTTTTTGCCGCTATCGAGCAGGAAGTACAATCCATGGGGAATAGTTTTAGCGAGATCTTCCATGCCCTCAAAGAAATTGCAGTGAGCAGCGAACAGGTCATGCAAGCTATGAATCGGCTTAATGATTATACAAGCGGAGTCAAGGATGATGTTCATCGGGTCGATGAAAATACACGGCTGCTTGCGGATATCTTTGATACGGTAAAGAACCTCTCCTCCGAAATACGAAACGGAATCACCGAGGTTGCCGCCGGTACCAATGAAATCCGCGACGCTATTCATCTTCTCAACGAGCTGAACCAGCAGTTTACGGATCAGTTCCAGACGATTATCGATCAGGTCCAGAGTTTTAAAATTGATGAGAACAACTGATTAACGCTCCATTTTCACCCTGCTTTCGGCGCTTCGGCGGTGGGCATCCAGGCCTTCCGCCCGGGCTATGACGGCGGCGGCCCGGCGGCTTGCTTCAAAGCCAGCGCCGGGGGCACAGCGGAGGCTTGTCACGGTTTTGATAAAGTGCCGTACCGAAAGGCCGCCGGTAAAGCGGGCGCTGCCTGAGGTGGGAAGCGTATGGTTTATCCCCGCCGAATAGTCTCCCAGCACCTCCGCCGCCAAAGCCCCTGCAAACAGGGAACCGTAGTTTCTGAGTCTTGGTATGATGGCTTCTGCTTTTTTTAGATGCAGTTCCAGGTGTTCCGGGGCGATCGTATTGGCGATGCGGACCGCCTCATCCATTGATGTATAGATAACAATGAGTCCACCGGCATCCAAGGATGCGCGGGCCGTTTCTGCGGTGCTCAGCGTTCCAAGCTGTTTTTCCAGGGCTGCCGTTACCCTATCCGCCATGGCCCGGTCTGGCACGAGGAGCCTTGCCCGGGCGTCCGGGTCATGTTCCGCCTGGGCAAGCAGGTCCGCGGCGATAAGTTCAGGCTCGGCATCTCCGTCGGCGATGATAAGTACATCTGTAGGGCCCGCCACAAAGTCTATGCCCACTTGGCCGAAAAGAATGAGTTTGGCCGCGGCTACATACTTGTTCCCTGGCCCTACAATAACATCGCAGCGGGGTACCGATTCGGTGCCAAAGGCCGCCGCCGCAATAGCCTGGGCGCCGCCGGTGGCAAATATGCGGTCCGCCCCGGCGAGGGCTGCCGCTGCAAGGATCCGCCGGTCGGGCTTACCGTCCTCTAAGGGCGGCGAGAGGAGAACCACTTCAGCGACCCCAGCCACCTTAGCGGGGATGACTCCCATGAGGACCGTAGAAATGAGGGGGAAGCGGCCTGCGGGCACATAGACCGCAGCCCGTTCAACCGGAATACAGCGCTGACCCGTAAAAAGCCCGGGCTCTAGTTCGGTCTCAAAGTCGGCAAACTGTTTTTTCTGAAGTTCCGCAAAACGCCTGATATGGTCAGACGCAAGGCGGAGAGCGGCTGTGAGCTCACTATCAGCTTTTTCTAGCTCTTCCAATGCATGGCGGGCCTCCGCAGGAGAAACTTTCAAGTGTTCGGGACTTGAGCGGTCAAAGCGGGCTGCATAGTCCCGCAGGGCCCGGTCTCCGCCGCTTCTGACCTTGGCGATTATATCCCGTACCGTCTCATCAACCCTGTCCAGACCTGTTTCTGCAGCACTCCCTGTGCTGCCTATAGTCTGGCTCCAATATGCATCAAAATCCTGTGCTGCTATGATCCTCATGTGTTACCCCTGCAAATGCGGACAAAGCTCTCCATCTCTTCGTCGGTGCCGATGCTGACCCGGAGATACTCGCTGATCCGCGGCTTGTTCCAGTGCCGCACAAGAATTCCCCTGCTGCGGAGGGCCTGGAAAAGCTCCGCCCCAGGCCGCTCTGGGTGACGAATAAAAATAAAGTTCGCCGCCGAGGGAATCACTTCAAAGCCGGCTTCTTCAAGGGCCCGTCTTGTATTTTCACGGGTTGCCTCAATTTTGGCTGCCATAGCATCGTAATATTCCCGGTCTTCAATGGCTGCCTGGGCGCCTGCCAGGGCAAGCCGGTCCAGGGTGTAGGAATTAAAAGAGTCCTTTATGCGCCGCAGCCCTTCGATAAGGTCCGGCTGACCCAGGGCGTAACCCACCCGGAGCCCCGCGAGGGAGCGGGACTTGGACAGGGTGTGAACTACGAGCAGGTTGTCATAGCGCTGCACCTGGTCTGCCATGGACTCGGCGCCGAAATCCACATAGGCTTCATCGATCAGGAGGACGTTCTGTTCCTGTTGATGAAATGCCGCCAGCTCCGTAAGGGCCCCTTTCCCCAGGGCGCGGCCGGTTGGCGCGTTGGGGTTAGCGAGAACAACGCCGCTGGCAGGGCGCCGGTAATGCGCCGTATCGATTTCGAATTTCTCGGTGACGGGAACTGTTTCGTACTCGATATCCCAGAGGTCTGCGTAGACGGGGTAAAAACTATAGGTTATGTCGGGGAAAAGGAGGGGCCGGCGTTCCATTCTGTCCCGGGACCCAAAAAAGGCGGCAAAGGCAAAGGCGAGAATTTCATCTGACCCGTTGCCCACAAAGACCCAGTCCGCTCCCGGGAGTCCATATCGAGCGGCGATAGCGCTTCTTAAGGCGAGGCAGGTCGGGTCCGGATAGAGCCGCAGATCTTCTTGAGCCGCGGCTCGAATTGCTTCGAGTACCTTCGGCGACGGAGGGTAGGGGTTCTCGTTGGTATTCAGTTTGATGTACCGGCGGTCCCGGGGCTGTTCCCCCGGGGTGTAAGGTTCAAGCCCGGCAACCCTCTTACTCCAATAGGGGCTCTTCCCCGTGGTCTTTTCTGTTGGTTCTTTCATTTCTTGTGCCGCCGGTCCAGTTCTGCCATAACCTCAGCCACGGAGACCCCCGCCCGGGTCATGAGCACCGTGGTAAAATAAAGAAGATCCGCCACTTCCCAGACTATTTCGTCGTGGGTCTTGGCGGTGCAGACTTCCTCCGCCTCTTCCATCACCTTTTCCCGGACCCGTTCATCATCCAGGGTAGCCGTATAAGACCCCGGTTTGGGATTGCGGAACCGCTCGGTTACTATGCTTTGCAAAAGCTCCCAGGTATAGCGCTGGTCTGTAAAGCAGGTCCAGTTTCCCGTGTGGCAGGTGGGGCCTGAAGGAACCACCGTGGCAAGCAGTGTGTCCCGGTCGCAGTCTGCCCGGAGCCGCAGCAGTTTGAGGGTGTTTCCCGAACTTTCGCCCTTCATCCAGAGCTTATTGCGGCTCCGGCTATAAAAGCAAAGGTTCCCCCGCTTAAAGGTTTCTGCCAGGGCTTCCCGGTTGGTGTAGCCCAGCATGAGGACCTGGCCGTCCTCCGCCTGTGCAATGACCGGCAAGAGCTGTTCGGTGCCTGGGCTGGCTCCCTCTTTGTTCCAGGCAAGACTTGCGATAAAGGCTTCGGCCAGGTTTATTTTGCCCGTGTACAGGGCCATGCCGAGCTGGACATCGCAGCCCAGGCGGGCTATAGCTTCGATTTCTTCCAGGCTGGTCACGCCGCCCGCCACGGTTACCAGGCAGGAGACCGATTCCCGCAGGGCCCGGACGCTTTCCAGATTGGTGCCGGTCATGGTCCCTTCCCGTTCAACGCAGGTATATAAAAGTTCCCCCGCATAGGGCTCCAGGGCCTTGGCGCTTTCTATCAGGGGAAGCCCCGTGGCGGTCTTCCATCCATCAACCACAATCTCGCCTTCCCGGGCGTCGACTGCCACGATAATGCGTTCCCGGCCGATTTTTTTTGCCAGGGCTTCGAGAAAGTCCTTATTGATGCCGAAACTTTCCGGTCCGGTCCGGAATGCCTTTGAGCCGATGATGACCTTTTTGGCCCCCCGGCTTACCAGTTCTGCCGCCCGTTCCACCGTGGCAATACCCCCGCCGACCCGGCAGTCGGCCCGGCGGAGCAGGGACTTTACCAGGCTGTCGTTGGAGCCGGTTTTCATGGCCGCATCCAGATCGATGACCGCTACCTCTCCATATTTGTCGAATTCCGCCGCCAGGGCCGCCGCATCGTCCCGTTCCAGCATGAGCTGGGAACCTTGCTTAAGCTGCACGACCTTGCCGTTTTGAATATCTATCGAAGCTATTACCATCGTACTCGTACTCCTTTCTGTTCTGCGTAGGTTTTTATTTCCCCTATGGTTGTTTTTCCGAAATGGAGCATGCTGGCTACCAGGGCCGCATCCGCATTGCCCCCGCCGGGTAAAAGGGCCTCCACAATTTGATCAAGGCTTCCTGCACCGCCAGAGGCAATTACCGGAACGGGGACCGCTTCCCCAACCCGGCGGGTGAGCTCCAGGTCGTAGCCAGCGCCGGTGCCGTCCGCATCGATAGAATTAAGGAGTATTTCCCCCGCACCGAGCTTAACCGCATCGACTGCCCACTGAATTGCATCAATCCCCGTATCTTCCCGGCCTCCCTTGGCAAAGGCATGCCAGCGGGGGGCTTCTCCGGGTGCGGACACCCGTTTTGCGTCTATCGATAGAACGACGCACTGGCTCCCGTAGGCTCGGGCCATATCGGTAAGCAGTGCCGGGTTCCGGAGGGCCGCGGTGCAGACCGATACCTTGTCTGCCCCGGCGTTCATGGCGAGCCGCATGTCTTCCACCGTACGGATACCCCCTCCGACGCAGAGGGGAATAAAGACTTCCTTGGCAACCTGGAGGACCACTTCCAAAAGGGTGTCCCGGCTTTTGTAGGAAGCACCAATGTCAAGGAAGGTAAGCTCATCTGCCCCCTGTTCATTGTAGCGCCGGGCCAGTTCCACCGGGTCCCCTGCGTCCTTAATTCCTTCAAACTTCACACCCTTGACGACCCGGCCGTCGTCCACGTCCAGGCAGGGAATAATCCGTTTAGCGAGCATGATACACCTCGGACCAGCGGCGCAGGAGTTCGAGTCCCAGGGCTCCCGATTTTTCCGGATGAAACTGGACCGCCGCGAGGGCTCCCCGTTCTACTGCGCTGCAGTATGTTCCATAGTAATCCGCTTCGGCGGCGGTCCAGCCCTCCTCCGCGGGGACCACATAATAGGAGTGTATATAGTAAAAGAAGGCCCGTTCGGGCAGGTCTCGAAAAAGACGGGACCGTTCTGCCCCTCGGGTTTCGTTCCAGCCGATTTGGGGCACCTTGGGGCCATTAAATTTCCGCGCCCTTCCTGGAATGACCGAAAGCCCCCGAATTTCCTGGCCATTAACAGGCGGGGCTTCCTCGCTAGTCTCAAACAGGAGCTGGAGGCCGATACAGATCCCTAAAAAGGGCCTGTCTGCGGCAATCCACTCCCGGATGGCATCGCTGTAGCCGGATTTGTTCAGGGCCTCCATGGCAGTGGCAAAGTGACCATCGCCGGGAAAGATAATGGCCGAGTAGGGCGAGGAAGCCCCGCCAAATCGGGCGGAGCCAAATCGGGCCCTGCCCGATAGTTCCTCGGGCCCGCGGACAAATTGGGCCGGGAGGCCGAGCCGGGCCAAAGCGTTCATCACCGAACCCAGGTTTCCCGCCCCGTAGTTAATGACTCCAATCACGCGAGGACCCCCTTGGTGGAGGGAATCTGGCCCGCAGCGCGGCTGTCGACCTCGCAGGCTTCCCGCAGGGCCCGGGCCGCGGCCTTAAAGAGGGCCTCGATTTTGTGGTGGTCGCTGCGCCCCCGCAGTATGTCCAGGTGGAGGGCGCAGCCCGCATTGCTTGCAAAGCCGAGCCAGAAATCCTCCACCGTATCGGTCTGAAAGCTCGCCCCGGTGGAAACCAGGGGGAGGCCGCTCAAGGAGGCCTCAAAGACGAGGAAGGGCCTTCCGGAAAGGTCTACCGCGGCCCGGGCCAGGGTTTCATCCATGGGAAAAAGGCAGCTCCCTACCCGGACAATGCCCCGCTTGTCACCCAGCGCCTTGGCAAAGGCCTGGCCCAGGACTATGCCCACATCTTCCACCAGGTGGTGCTGGTCCACCTCCAGGTCTCCCCGGGCGCTCAGGTCTAGGTCAAAAAGCCCGTGCTTGGCAAAGGTGGTAAGCATGTGGGTGAGGAACCCCACCGGGCAGTCGATACGGCTGGTTCCCGTTCCATCAATATTCAGTCTGAGCTGTATATCCGTTTCCCCGGTTTTCCGTGAAATTTCCGCAATCCGTTCCATAGGCCCTCCCGCCCATCAGGGCACTACCTTCCGCAGTTCGTATTCCACAATGTCTGTGGCGCCGAGTTTCTTGAGTTTCGGGATCAGGACCGGCACTTCGTGACGGGAAACTGCCACTTTGACCGCATAGCCGTCGTCTCCGTACAGGGGCGCAATGGTGGGGCTCCGCATGGCAGGAAGCCCCGCCACCAGGTCGGGGAAGCGGATCTTGTTCACATTCATTTCGAGCATGACCTTTTCCCTGCCGTCCAGCACGGCCTTAAAGAGCATCACCAGTTCCTCAATCTGTGCCTTCTTTTCGGGGTCCGCCATGGCCGCCCGGGATGCCACAAAACGGGTCGATGACTCAAGGACCGTATCCACAATGCGAAGCCCATTGTCCCGCAGGGTCTGTCCCGTGGATGTGTTGTCCACAATCATGTCCGCGTCATCAGGGGGGAAAACCTCGGTGGCTCCGTAGGTCCTGAGGATGCGGAAATCGTAGCCCTTTTTAGTAAGCCATTCTCGGGCCAGGTTCACATATTCGGTAGCCACCACGAGCTTTTTACCCTTCAGGGCAGCCTCGTCCATTTCGTTTGGTACCGCCGCTACAATCCGCACCCGGTCAAAGCCCAGGTCCATAACCTCCACTACATCGGACCCGGTTTCCCGAATCCAGTCGATGCCAGTAAAACCCGCGTCATGGCTCCCGATTTCCAGGAGTTCCCCGACGTTTTGTGGTTTCATGACCTTGCCGTCTAGCCAGTCAGCGGCGATGCTCGGCCGGTAGGTCCGTTCCGAAAGACTAATCGGTATCCCCGCCTCCGCAAAAAGCCGCGCTACATTGTCAAAAATCCGTCCCTTGGGTATCAGAATCCGCAACTTTCCCATACATACTCCTTGTGCAGTAAGAATACGGGGGGCGCCATTGGTACGTCATGAAGACGTGCATCAGACGCGCCCCCCGCCGCTAACCCGTCGGGACTTCCGGGGCCTTGCCGGATACGGCACCGGCTTTCTACGCTCCGGTGCTATTCCGTTGTCCCGCCGGTTTTGCGGCCCCCCACAACCTTGGAGGGGCTGGGTAATCACCCTCTCCCCGAGGGCTGCCTTCTTTAGGCCGCTTCCCTGGGAGGGGGCTTTAAGGGCATAAAAAAAGCCGTGGACCCCATAGAGCCCACGGCTGTATATGCCGAATAGAACCGCAATGCGGCACCGGACCCTATGCCCCCCAAGATGAGTACCCATGATGATGATGGTGGTTCATAGTAATCCGTTTCATATAAATATACTATCGGTATGCAAAAAATATGTCAAGGGGTGTATAAATATGCAATAATACATTTTTTAGGTGGAGGGCTTTGTTTTGTCATAAAAATCCTGATAGGATTCTCCATAAATGCGGTTGAGATAAAGGAAGGAACTATATGGCAGAATACGACAAGGTGGGTGAACGGATCCGGAAGGTTCGGGAATCGCGGAAAATTACGACGGCAGATTTGGCAGAACGGGCAGGATTGAATCCGGATTTGGTAGCGGGACTGGAAAACAATGAGATGCCGCCGTCCCTGGCGCCGCTCATTAAAATTGCCCGGGTTTTGGGAGTGCGGCTGGGAACCTTTCTGGATGATGTGGATTCCCTCGGTCCTGTTATTTCACGGGCAGATTCTCCGGTAAAGGCGGTGCGGTTTGCAGGCAGCACAGGAGCCGTATCGGGAGAATTAGATTTTTATTCCCTGGCTCACAACAAAGCTGGACGCCACATGGAACCCTTTGTCATAGATATTCACGGGTCTTCATCAAAAGAAATAAAACCCTCTTCTCATGAAGGGGAGGAATTTATCTATGTGCTGCAGGGTATGGTAGAAATTTTTTACGGAAAAGAAACCTACCTGCTCGAGGCGGGGGATTCTATCTATCTCGATTCTATTGTGGATCATCATGTACACAGCAAAAATGGGGAGGCAAAAATCCTCGCCGTTGTGTATACCCCCTATTAAAAGGAGGCATGATAAAAAGCTCATCCGGGAGGGTCGGTGGATAGAGTATACTGGACCGGAAGACCGGGACAGCTAGGTTACTGTTCGTC
>JAIWNU010000222.1 GCA_020216655.1 Treponema sp.
ATGAGTTAAAATCGTCAACCTCCCGGTTGACTTTTTATAGGAGTACGCCATGTCTATTCACGATAAAAAGCCCTATGGACCAATTCGGGTAGTTCTTTCGGAAGATGAAATGCCCCGGCAGTGGTACAATCTTGCAGCGGATTTTAAAACCCCCATGCTGCCGCCCCTGGGGCCGGATGGGAAGCCTGTTACACCGGATATGCTGTCGGCGATTTTCCCCGCCCCTCTTATTGAACAGGAAGTGTCTCAGGAACGCTGGATTGATATACCCCAGCCGGTATTGGAAATTCTTGCCCGCTGGCGCCCATCGCCGCTCCACCGTGCGGTTTCCCTCGAACGGGCCCTTGGAACACCAGCCCGTATTTATTTTAAAAACGAAAGCGTTTCCCCTGCGGGAAGTCACAAGCCGAACACTGCGGTAGCCCAGGCGTATTACAATAAAATATCGGGGGTTAAAAAACTAACCACCGAGACCGGTGCAGGCCAGTGGGGAAGTGCCCTCGCGTTTTCCTGTTCTCTCATGGGTATGGAATGCAAGATCTACATGGTCAAGGTAAGCTTTGAGCAAAAACCATTTAGAAAATTGATGATGGAAACCTGGGGCGGAACCTGTATTCCCAGTCCGAGCCCCTACACGGAGTCGGGCCGTTCGGTACTGGCCAAGAATCCCAATTGTCCGGGGAGTCTTGCCATTGCAATCAGCGAAGCGGTTGAAGAGGCTGTAACCGATAAGACCGGCTCAACTAAATACGCCCTAGGGTCGGTATTGAACCATGTGATGCTGCACCAAACAATTATTGGGCAGGAAGTTAAGGCCCAGCTTGCAAAAATAGGCGAGCGGACTCCCGATGCGGTGATTGCCTGTGTCGGCGGAGGATCAAACTTTGCCGGCCTTGCCTTCCCCTTTGTAAGGGATAAGATCGAAGGAGCCAATATCAATATAATTGCGGTGGAACCCGCTTCCTGTCCGACTTTGACCAAAGGTGTATTCGCCTACGACCTGGGGGATATGTCGGGCATGACGCCGCTCCTTCCGATGCATACCCTGGGGCATGAATTTATCGCACCCACCATTCATGCGGGGGGCCTCCGGTACCATGGGATGGCACCTCTTGTTTCGAAAGCGGTCCTCGACGGACTTGTGGAGCCCCGGTCGGTACATCAGCTTGAATGTTATGAGGCGGCGGTTACCTTTGCGCGGACCGAAGGTATCATCGCGGCCCCTGAATCGAGCCATGCCATCGCTATGGCGATCCGGGAGGCAAAACAGGCTAAAGAAGAGGGTAAAGAAAAGGTCATTGTCTTCGGTCTTTCAGGTCATGGATTAATGGACCTGGCTGGTTATGAAAAATACTTTACTGGCCAGCTCCAGGACTATGAATTCTCAGGCGAAGATTTGGATAAGTCTCTGAAATGTATTCAGGGCTTCCCGAAGCCTCCCGCTGCGGTTGCGCGGTAAAAAAGCTTTCTGATATAAATGCAGGGTATGAAACTATGGTACCCTGCATTATTCCTATCCCTCTTTGTGTTAGTTTCCTGCATGTTCAATCCAGCTCTTCCGGGCATGCAGGTTGCTCAATTTGATCATTTTTTTATCTATCATGTGGACGAAGGGGAGCAAACCCTCAAGGATATAGCTGCTGAGCTTGAACAGGCAGAGAAAGCAGCGGGTTACTTTTTCGGAACGTCCTTCCCAAGCACCGAAGTGTATATATATCCTGACCATGGGGTTTTTAAGACGAGAAAATACGGGATTGTAGGAAAACTCCTTTCTCTGGACTGGTATATCGGGGACAATATAGGGGCTAACGTTTTGCTGCTCTCGCCGGACCATCTTACCAAGGCCCATAGTCGACGGAGCATTCTCGGAGCGGTAGGCCATGAATTTATCCATACGGTGATGTACCGGCTGTATCCCCATTGCCCACTCTGGCTCAACGAAGGCGTCGCCCTGTATCTCACCAATGGTTCCCATGGAGCGGGCATTCATCAATCTATGGAATTTCCTCCTGAACACATTCTTGTTTCCAACAATCCCCTCTATTTTGCTAACCATAATGGGTACAGTTTTGCAGATTCCTTTATTGCCTATATTCTCGATATGTATGGCAAGGATGCCCTGCTGAAATTGTTTGAACGGGGTGATTATATCGCTGCCCTCGGTGCTGATCGCGGGACGGTGTACCGGGGTTGGAAAGCCTGGCTCAGTGGAAAAAGCCGTGGATGAAGTTGATCTAGCCTATTTTGCAAGGCTTAAGGACCGGGACCTCCGCCGGGAGGGGGTAATTATTGCCGAAGGTCGTCTTGTGGCTGAACGGGTTGCCTCGCGCTGTGAAGCCCTGGGTATTATCTGTGTACCCGCTGCTTTGAAGGATGCAAAGGCTATGAGCCAAGAACGTATTCCTATTCATGTAATGTCCGAGGCGGAAATAAGTGAATTAGCGGGATTTCCCTTTCATCGGGGGCTGCTGCTCGCCGCAAAACGTCCGAAGCTTCCGTGCTTAGTAGATGAAGGCCCTCTATTACATAAGGCCCGCCGCCTCGTGGTTCTGCCGAATATAACGGATCCTGAAAATATGGGGGCTATCATCAGAACCGCCGCTGCGCTTGGTTGGGACGGCCTTTTAATCGGATCTCCGTCCTGCGACCCCTACAGCCGGAGGGTGCTCCGCTGTTCCATGGCCGCAGGTTTTTCTTTGCCCCTCGTTTCGTTTGATGGTGTTCATGATCTCGATATGCTTACATCCCATGGATGGGAACTGTGGGCAGCCATGTTACATGAAAACGCGTCGAGCCCTGATGCTATGGGTTCCATTTGCCGGCTGGCCTTGGTCCTCGGCAATGAACGGTTTGGCGTGCCCCAGGAACTGGAAGCGATTCTTTCCGGACGAGTTGCCATACACCAGGCGCGCTGCGATGCTGATGGGGTGGATTCCCTCAATGTGGCTGCGGCGGCGGCCATACTCCTGTGGGAGGGCCGGCCTCCTTCCTAGCTGCAGGAATTCTTAAGGGCCCCATTCACTGCTTCAATAAGCTCCGCTGCAGTAAAGGGTTTGGACAGTATGCATACCGCGCCAAATTGCTGGGCTAATTTCTTAACCGGAAGCAGGTCAGTCCGTACCTTGCCTGACATGACAATAACAGAGGTGGAAGGATACCGGTTTCGAATATCCATGAGGTATTCAAGTCCGCCCTGTCCAGGAAGTACGATATCCAGTAATATGAGGTCGATACAGGTTGATGAAAGGTGTCGTTCCGCCTGTTCAGTATCGAGGGCTTTAAGAATGGTGTACCCCTGACGTTTTAAAATGGCTTCAGCTACGTCCTGAATGGTGCTATCATCGTCGATAATCAGTATGGTACCCATATAATCCTTACTTATAAGGAATCTTTGCCTGCAAGAATGCTATACAATCTTTCCAGGTCTTCCATGGAATAATAATCAATCCGGATTGACCCTCTTTTGAGCCCTCCGGAAATAGATACTTTCGTACCCAAGGCATCGATAAAACGCTGTTCCATGGCAAGCAATTCAGGCGCCCGTTCCCGAATCTTTTCTTCCTTTGGTTTGTCCGCTGCCCGGATACCGCCGTTCAGTTCCTGGGCATATTTTTCTGCTTCTCGGACAGAAATTGCCTCTGCGACAATTTTACCAAAGAGGACCCGCTGATCCGCGGGGTTTACAACTGAAAGGATAGCACGGGCATGACCGCTCGTCAGCTGCTGGGCCGCAAGAGCGTTCTGCATATCTTCGGGAAGTTTCAGGAGCCTCAAGGCATTGGCCACAGTGGAACGGTTTTTACCAACCCGGGCGGCCACTTCGTCCTGGGAGAGCCCGGTCAGTTCCATAAGCCGTTTATAGGCCTGGGCTTCCTCTATGGGGTTCAGGTCTGAACGTTGAACGTTTTCGATAAGGGCGACTTCGAGGCGCCGTTCATCGGAATAGTTGCGGATGATAGCCGGTATTTCCCGGAGCCCCGCAAGCCGTGCTGCCCGGCTTCGGCGTTCTCCGGCCACTATGATATAGCTGCCATCAGGACTTTCTTCGACAATGATGGGCTGGATAATACCGTGTTCCCGTATAGAAGCGGCGAGTTCCTGAAGGGACCCTTCGTCAAAGGTCTTGCGGGGCTGGTTTGGATTTGCCTTTAATTTTTCCAGAGGAATGCGGATTTCGCCGCCTGGTGCATTTTCTGGTCGGGTCTCGTCGGCAGAGGTTCCTGAAAGGAGCGCGTCGAGGCCCTTGCCTAATCCGTATTTAGCGGCCACGGCTCAGTACCTCCTCGGCGAGGCTTTTGTAACTGCGGGCTCCGACACACAGGGCATCGTATTGAGATATGGGAATCCCGTGGGAGGGGGCTTCCGAAAGCCGGACATTCCGTGGAATGATGGTTTTAAAGACCCGGTCTTTGAAATAGGCTGTTACCTGCCGCACCACATCCTGGGCAAGCTTGGTTCGCTGGTCATACATGGTAAAGAAAATGCCGCCGATTTCGAGTTGGTGGTTCAGGCTTTTCTGAATCCGTTTGATGGTCTGAAGGAGCAGTGAAAGACCTTCTAGGGCAAAATATTCGCATTGGAGAGGTATGAGGACTCCATCGGCGGCCACCATGCCGTTCAAGGTCAGTATACCCAGGGAGGGGGGACAATCTATCAATATAAAATCATAACGATCCCGGATGCCTTCCAGTGCCCGTTTCAGATAAAAATCCCGGTCTTCCTGTTCAACGAGCTCAACCGCCGCGCCAGATAGGTCTATAGATGCGGGAATGACAGA
This sequence comes from Treponema sp., assembly GCA_020216655.1. Lineage (GTDB taxonomy): Bacteria > Spirochaetota > Spirochaetia > Treponematales > Breznakiellaceae > Gracilinema. The sequence goes on from JAIWNU010000222.1 coordinate 4,778, forward strand.
GAGGTTCCGCACCGAGGTCTCTTGAATGACCTCTTCGGCAGTGTTTTTGCCGGAAATAAGTTCATATACGCCGGGCTTAGCGCCATCGGCACCTACACCGCTGGTG
>JAIWNU010000041.1 GCA_020216655.1 Treponema sp.
TCCATCCATCTAATTCTGCTCTAGGTTCTCCGCGGCGCCCTATAAGGCGATCCTGTTCCGCCTTGTCTGAGAGCCAGGTTTGATACATTCGCGGCCGGCCCTTGGTTTCGGCGGCAAAGCTGCGACCCCAGTTGTCGCTCCCGGTAACAGTCACATCAGAGCTATCCTGACCCTGGTAAAGCACCCGTTTATCCGCCACATAGGCTTCCATAGTTCCATACCGGTCTAGGTGATCCGGCAGTATGGTGGTGAGAATAGCGACCCGTGGTTTAAGCAGGGCCCGTTCTGCTGCCTGAGTATTGTTTGTCCCTGCCGACATGAGCTTCCTTCCCCTTAAATCCCCAAGCTGCCAGCTTGAAAGTTCAAGAACCACGTCATCCTCTGGCCGCAGCTGGTCTAAAAAGGTGAGGGGGGACACGGTAATGTTGCCTCCTAGGTAGGCCCGTCCCGGGAGCAGCGGCTTCCCTTGGGAATCAGTGGTGTTTCGCAGTGACGAAAGAGCCCAGTGGAGGGCGCTAGCGGTGCTCGATTTTCCCTTGGATCCTGTTACTGCGCAAAGCCGGGCGGGATTCTCCTGTAAGAAGATGGAAATATCCGTCTCTATCCGCTTGGCCGCAGCCAGAAACGGCGAATCGGGTTTTACAGCGGGGTTTTTAACTACCACATCGGCGGTCTTAAAATCTGACATTTCATGCTTGCCTAATACGAATCTAATGGGGAGATCTCCCAAGGCTTCGATACTGGGACGCAAGACCGTTTCGTCCCGCAGGTCTGTAACGGTAACCTGGGCTCCGTGACTGGCAAGATAGCGGGCAGCTTCAAGCCCGCCGCCATTAAGGCCGAGCCCCATAACAACAACGCGGCTTCCTGAAAATTTAGAACTCAATCCTAAACTCCTTCTGTTCCTGCCGGTTAAGATAGGCTGTAACCGTCAGGTTCGTCCAGAGCTTTTTGAAGTTCCCGTTCACTTTTTGCCGCAATTCTTGAAAAAGGGGAATGTTTTCAGAGAATGTGCTTGTCTTGAGGGTTTGCTGGATTTTTCCAAGATGAGGTTCCAGAAACTGCAGGGCTCCCTCCAGGTAGGGCAAAAGCTGCCGCCGCCGATCGGGAGTAGGTCCAAGGATAGTCATGCAGATGGTCTTGTATTTGCAGGTGAAGGGATAATAGGGATAGATCCGCTGCCCTTCGGCTATGAAGAGCTTGGTAAAAAACTTAGTCAGTTCCGTGTCTATCCAGATACCGCGGACCAAGTATCCTTTGCCTGTTTCCCCGATCCAGGTATTGGATATGGTCTGGTGTATTTTAAACGACACAATTTTACCCATTTCGGTGAGTACTGCCTCGAGGGGTATGCAGTCGCTCTCTAAATAAAGCCGGTTTGTTCGATACACGGCGGTAAAGTCGTTGCTGCCCCGTTCAAGCAGTTCATGTTCGAGCGGGCGGTATTGCAGGTTAATCCTGAGAAGAAAAAGAAAGTACCGTTCGCCGATTTTGTAAATTCGGTAAAAGCAGGGTTTCTGTATTTCTGCGGGGTCAAAAAAATACGTTAGGTCTGAAAAAAAGTCCGGAACCAGGGGCAGCATGGAGTCTATAAAGTCATGCAGTGCATTGGAATAATCGGTCCGGGGGACCGCTTCTCGTACATCATGATGAATGGGGAAGCGGGGTACCACAAAGGGTTCAGGGACTTCCAAAAAGTACTCTTCACTTTGGTTAAAATGATGAGTGTACGGTTTTTCCAATGAACGATGGGGCGTCTGCAACTTTTGGTTAATAATACGGTCCGAATACCCGGGCCGTATCTCGTTTATTAGCTGTTCCATTGTTTGTTCATATAATGATACTACGGGAATGAGGTTATTTCAAACAAATAAAACATTGCAGGCTCTAGTTCTTCATAGTATAATGACCGCACTTTCATTATGAGGAGGATTTTGAATGAAAAAGGCTCTTTTGTTAGTTTCAGCATTGCTCGTCCTTTCCAGTATGGCCCTCTTTGCGGCTGATCCTGTGGAAGGTCTCTGGAAAAGCGTGGATGAAGATGGTGTGGCCACTGCGTTCTGGAAAATTTATGAAAAAAACGGAGTACTGTTCGGCGAAATAGTTAAGATTGTCGGCAAAAGCGATGATACAATAGCAACTGCAGCAAAACCGAGCTATAAAAACTTCCCTATCCCTGGCGAAGTCAATAAAATGAAGGTTGTGGGCACCCCCTGGATTTACGGTCTTAAGAAAAAAGCTCCCGGTCAGTGGGAAGGGGGAAATATTATAGATCCTGGCAAGGGAGATATTTATAACTGCAAGATTACCTTCCGGCCAGCGGACGGTAAAAAGTATAAAACCGACGTACTCGAAATGCGGGGCGAAATAGGCCTTGGTATTGGGCGCAGCCAATTCTGGCAGCGGGCTACTGAAGCGGAAATTAAGTCCTAATATCCCGATTAATGGAAACACAGGAACTGGAAGGCGAACGGCTGCTGTTCAACGAAAAGGGAGTACAGCCCCTGAGCGGCTGGGCTCCTTTTCCGCTTTGGAAATATTCACGGTCAGCGATTCGAGGCTCCTTTACACGGATAGTAGAAGCTGACCGTTATTTTTTGTTTTCCGACATGGCGGTTTTAGTGTTTGAAATCGCCAATATAGGCCGCATGATTTATGCGTCGGTTCAAATTTCCAATATGGTACAAGGCGCTACGTTCTATGATGCCTATCGGATCAATACCCCCATCGGCATGGTCGATTTGCCTCCATCATCTGTTTCTGGTACGGTAAAAATAAAACAAAGAAACTGCTCCATCGATTTTTCGGTCATGGAAAAGGGAAGCCGGCTCATCAAGGTCGATCTGCCAACCTTTTATGGCGGGACTGGTCTTCGCGGCGTGGTCGTGCTCACTCCCCATGAAAACAAAGACGTTATTGCAACGGTGCATCCCTGGCGCAAGGACAGGAGGACCTTTCGTTATAACCTGCGTAACCCCGCATATAGGGCAGAAGGGGTTATGCAATTCGGCACAGAGGAAATTCTATTTACCAAGGATAACGGCTGGGGAGCTTTGGATTGGAACCGGGGGTTTTATCCCCATGGACAAGTGCATTACCTTGCGATCGCCAGCGGCTATAACGGCGGGAAACAGATTGGCTGTTGTATCGGATATGGCATGGAAGACAACAGCCGCGGCAGCGAGAATGCCTTTTTTCTCGATGGCCGGCTCTATAAATTAGGTCAGGTTACCTTTCGGATTAGTCCCCGGGATTGGCTTGCTCCCTGGTATTTTTCGAGCGATGATAAACGGCTTTCTATGGAGTTCCAGCCTGTTATTGAACATCGGATCAAACACAGCCTCATTTTCCAGTCCATAAAGGAACGGAGAGTCTTTGGTTATGTGTCAGGTACCTTTGTGGAAGATACAGGCAAGGGGTATACCTTCCATAACGTGCCGGCCTATACGGAACGTCAAAAACTAAAGCTGTAGATTTATTCCCCGCTATAAATCGAAATTTCCATCGAACACATATTCTGCTTTACCGACAACCTGAATGCCCAGGTTCCGGTCTGGGTTTACCCAGAAACGCCCCCGGTCGATCAGGGTGCTGGGCCCTGATGTTTGGCTTGTGGCGGGAGTTGCCGGAAAACTAGCATAGCTCACCGCGCCGCCCCTGCCGCGCCATTCTGCTACTATGGCTCCTTCGAGGCCCGGGATGCCCGAGTCTGAAACAAAACCCTGAAAACCCGCAGCCAGAACCGCAGCCACCGCGCTTTCCATGCGGTCTGTCCGTTCTGGTCCCACATAGCGGATTATATCCTTGGTATGCTGCCTCAGCACGAGGGGAATATCATTTGTTTTTTCCATGGCAAGCAGGGCCTGCCGTACCCGTTTGGCCCCTGGGCCGCCCGGGACCGCACCAGCCACCAGGTAGGATGTCTGCATGCTGATTCGATATGCCCAGGCAGATCTGCCGTCTACAATAAGGGTGAGCGGTTGGACCGCCGGATAGGGAAGGGTAAGGAGGAAACTACGGGAGTCGATAGCGGTAAGTTCGTAGGTTCTTTCAGCAAACGTGTTTTCGATGACGAGCGTGCCCGCATTACTCCGCCCCGTATCCATAGCCAGCCGGGCGATACAGAGAAGCGCATCGGGGCTCAGCGGAAGCTCTCTCCCATCGCTTGCAAAAAGCCGGCCCGTTAAGGTCGGCTTTAACCCTGGGGTTTTCTTTTCCGAGGCCATGAAAATACAGCCATCACCTCCGACTCCGCAACGGCGGTCCAGGATAAGCTCCGCAACCTCACTATGAGCAGGCCTATAATCTGTCCTTTCAGATGCCACATTATCCTGGTCTATCAGAATAAAATCATGGCCTGCCACATGGAGTTTGAGAAAAGGAATGGTCATGGGCGATTTCCGTTTGTACTTCCGTTTGTATAGGAATAGCTTCTGGAATTTCGCTGGGCATGACGTTCCACGGCAAGCTGTATGAGCTTGTCTAAGAGGTCGGGATAAGAAAGGCCCGAGGCTTCGCACATTTTCGGAAACATGCTAATGGTGGTAAAGCCCGGCATGGTGTTTACCTCGTTGAGCAGTATTTCCCGCGTATCCTTACGGACAAAAAAGTCGATACGGGAAAGCCCTGACAATTCCGCTGCCCGGTAGGCTTTTATGGCAATTTCCCTAATAGTTCTGAATTCAGCCTCGGTAAGATCTGCGGGAATAAGCAGGGCTGCTCCATCAGGATCGATATATTTTGCCTCGTAATCATAAAATTCGTGGGTCGGGATAATTTCACCGGGCGTGTAGGCTTCGGGCCGTTCGTTGCCGGTCACGGAACATTCCACTTCCCGGGCGGGGATAAAGGGTTCGATAAGGACCTTGTCGTCCCAGAGAAGAGCATCGGCTACGGCTCGTTCTAAACTCATCCGGTCCGGGGCCTTGGATGCTCCCACGGATGAACCAGCACAGGAGGGCTTAACAAAAAGAGGGTATTGAAAATCCCGTTCTGCCCGTTCTATGAGCTGTTTCCGTTTTTCCAAAGCAGCCCAATCCTGTTTGCGAACCGAAATAAAGGGCACCACCGGAAGTCCTGCGTGCATCCAGAGTATTTTTGCAACTTCCTTGTCCATGCCAATGGCGCTTCCCAGTACGCCGGCTCCCACATAGGGCAGGTTTACCATCTCAAAGAGGCCCTGGATAGTCCCGTCTTCGCCAAAGGTGCCGTGAAGTACCGGAAAAGCCACATCCACCGCCAGGGGCCCTGTGGCAGGAGTCCTCATGGTTTCTTTGGTACCGCCGCCGCAGACCACAGAAACCCGGCGCTGTTCATCAACCTGTATCTCCAGGGCTGCAGCACCGGAACGGCACCGATGCAGCTGGTTTTCTTGCTGCAGATACCAATTGCCATACTTATCTATACCGATCAGCAGGATATTGTATTTATTTTGGTCCAGATTGCGGACCACCGACGCGGCGGAAATAAGGGACACTTCGTGTTCCCCCGAACGGCCGCCGTAAAGGACGGCTACTGTTTGTTTCGTTTCTCCCATAATTATCCTCTGTTTGCATAGCCCATTTCTGCCAGGGCTTTTTCCGCTTCTCCGATTTCGTCATAGGGCATGGTATGATCTTTGTAAATAATCGAGTTTTCGTGTCCCTTTCCCAGGAGGAGTACCACATCCCCGGGCCGGGCAAGACGAAAGGCCTTGCGTATTGCCTGGGGCCGATCCGGTATAAGAAATAACTCCTGGTCCCGAACCAGTTCAGGACAGCCTGCGGCAATTTCTTCCAGCAGTGCCATGGGGTCTTCGCCCCGGGGATCCTCGTCGGCCAGGATGACAATATCTGACCAGTCGGCGGCAATGCGGCCCTGCCGGGGACGTTTTTCCCGGTCCCGCTCGCCGCCTGAGCCAAAAAGACTGATAAGCCGGCCGCCCCGGCCTTCTATCCGCTTTTTAACCGGCGGTAATACGGTTTCGAAGGAACTCGGCGTATGGGCATAGTCTACGATAACTTCGAAGGGCTGGCCCTGATCTACGATGGTCATCCGGCCCCGCACGGGCCGCAGCTGGGGTACCAGGGGTATCAGATCTGCAATAGGAATGCCTGTGAGCCCCGAAACAACCAGCAATGCGGCCATTACATTGGCAGCATTAAAGGTGCCCGGCAGCTTATCCTGTACATGGAGGGTTTCTCCGGTAGCACGGACCCAGACATCGTAGTTATTGCCCTGGTCGCTCCCTTCCAAGCTGCGTATGGATAGATCCGCATCTTCTCCATGAATACTATAGCTGTAGGTACGCCGTTCGGTAGCGTTGGAAAAGTAGTCATAACTGGGATCGTCCGCATTGGCCACCGAAAATGAGGGGATGCGAACCGGCAGCCGAAGGCCCATTTCGTTTAAGGGCCCATTTCGCAGGGCCTTTTCATGATTTACTTTGTCCAGAACCCGGAACAGGTTTGCCTTGTCGCTGCGGTACTGTTCCCAGGTCCCATGAAATTCTAGATGTTCATGGGTAACATTAGTCATGACCCCCACATCAAAAGCCACATCTCCCAGCCGGTTTGTCCGAGGCGAAAGGCCGTGGGAACTGGATTCCACAACAGCATATTCCATGCCATAGTCCCGCATGGCTGCCAGTGCCCTGTGTATGGTAGGGGCTTCCGGAGTGGTTTGATGTTCCGGATTCCATTCTTCCTTTTCGCCGATGCGATATTGAACGGTGGATATAAAGCCTGCTTTTTTACCCGCCAACGTGAGAAGCTGATAGATTAAAAAGACCGTGGTGCTTTTCCCTTCCGTTCCGGTTACGCCAATGATACCCAATTCTTTGGAAGGTTCATGAAAAAAGATTGCCGAAATGGGCGACATGGCAAAACGGGAATCGGCGGTTTGAATGTAGATGACTTCAGGTTCATATTTTTCCAGTTCATATTGATGAACGATTACCGCAGCCCCCCGCTCTATGGCCTGCGGTATGTACCGGTGGCCGTCGGTATGGAGCCCCGGCAGGGCAAAATACAGATTCCCCGGTTTTATATGGCGAGAATCGTATTGTAAATCTGTTACCAGCACCCTTTCAAAGGAGGATGCAAGCGCTTCGGGGAAAAGCGGAAGCTGGTCAGCTTCTGTATCCAATGGCAAGGTAAAACCCTTATACCGCAAAACTTGGCATTGGGCTCGTTTTATGAGCTCTGGGTTGAAAAACTCTGAAAATCGTCGGTCCATGGAAACAGATGATACCATTGTATACCAAGAACGGTAAAGGGGCCCATCCGGTTCCCGCCTGAATTGGCTCTCTCGACAGTGAAAATAAAACGCGGTATCTTCTTGGCATGTATCAGGTACGAGTAGAAGCTGAATTTGCTGCCGCCCACTTCCTTTCCCACTATCACGGGAAATGTGAGCGGCTTCATGGCCATAATTACCGGGTGCGCCTCTGGGCTCAAGGAGAAAAGCTGGATGCGGGGGGCATGCTCATCGATTTTAGCCTCCTTAAAGGAGTACTCCGGGAAATCTGCGGCACGCTGGACCACCAAAACTTAAATGAGTTTACCGTTTTTTCCGGAGATCCCAGCGCAGAACGAATTGCCAAGTATATTTTTGATGAAACCGCTTCTCTCCTGGCTGCCAGGGGCGGCCGGGCGGAACTGCTTTGGGCGGTTGAAGTATATGAAACTCCCACCAGTATGGCCCGTTATGAGCGGGATTAGGCTCCCTATTCCCCAAAGACAAGGGCGGTAAAGGTATATAGCTCTGCCCCCGGTTCATTATAGGATCCCGGGGGGAGCCCCGCTTTTCGGCAAATATAATCAAGGTATTCATCCAGGTCCCAGCCCTGTTCTACCGGCACCTGGGGCAGAAGTACCCCCGAATAACCCCGATGTATCAGGTACAGTCCATGCACCCCAACCTGTACCGAACGGGGATCCGCACAGCGTTCCATGGGGGAAAGGACAGAAATTTCCAGCTTGCATTGATCAAGTTCATCCCGTCTCAGGGGCGGAAAGCGGGGATCTTCAAAGGCGGCCGCCCGGGCCATGGTCCGCACCGTTTCTTCAAGGGGGCGAACTCCAATCATGCGGCCAATACAGCCCCGCAGGTTTTTTCCTCTATGAAGAGTGACGAAAGCCCCGCAGGGAACTGAAAGAGCCGATTTCCCTGATTGAAGTCTCTCAGTTACGGACGCCGGCCGTTCATAATGGGGCGGACGGCCATCGAGCTGTGAAGCTATGGCCTCTCGGGCTTCTGTTAAAAGACAGTGTTTTTCATCTTCGGTGAGATCGATTGTCATACCATATCCCCCTATTTCAAAAGTATAGGTCCGCGGTGAATAATTGCCAAGAGATTCTTCGAACGATGTTTGGAATAAAAATACATAAAAATTGCATAATAATTGTTAAAATTGCATAAATATACTTGACAATGTATACGGTTTAGGATAATACAAACACTATGAAGTTAGATGATTTACAGGTGACAGCCCGCCTGGCCCATCTTGGTCTTGGCGATGCGGATCTGCGGGCTGCACTTCCGGCTTTCGAGCAAATGCTCGACTATTTTGCTGTCATGCAGACAGCGGACGGAAGCGTTTCTGGCGATAGCGCTGGAAAAGCTCATATCACCGCGGTACACTCTGATTTAGTAGTATCGGTTCATCAATTTAATAATAATAACCCGTCTTATAATACCCTTCTTAATAATAATTCCCCCAATAATCAGGGAAATCATAATGAGGTAAACCTTCCCAATAATAACCTGATCAATCAGGCCGGCGAACGGAATGGTAATTTCATTGTGGTTCCCAACGTTCTGTAATTTTTAACCGCAATTTACTAGTTCTATTCGGAGGTCTGTATGTCTCGTTCCGTCGATTTAGACGGTTTCCCGGCCTATTTTTCGGCCTGGGAAGCTAAAATTGGTTCATTTTTAGAGTGGAAAGATCCAGAGCATTGGGACGCAGGAGCTGTGCCGGGTTCTGCTTCCCCTGTGGCGGATCTCCCCTTTGCCGCTAAGGATAATATTGCCGCATTAGGTTTTGGTCTCACCTGTGGTTCACGGCTTCTTGAGAATTTCCGCGCAACCTATACGGCCACCGCAATACAGCGGCTTACGGATGCGGGGGCAAAACTGGTCGGGAAAACCAACCTGGACGAATTTGGTATGGGGTCCTCCACGGACAATTCGGCCCTTAAGCGGACCAACAATCCCTGGGATCCAGAGCGGGTTGCCGGCGGGTCCTCAGGGGGATCTGCGGCGGCGGTGGCTGCGGGGCTCGTGCCCTTTGCCCTGGGGAGCGACACCGGCGGCTCGGTCCGCCAGCCTGCGGCCTTCTGCGGGGTGGTGGGCCTCAAGCCGACCTATGGAGCGGTGTCCCGCTTCGGCCTTGTGGCCTATGCGTCGAGCCTGGAAACCATTGGGATTCTGGCGGACTCGAGCCGCCGGGCCCGGGACGTGTTCCGCATCATAGAGGGCGAAGACCCATTGGACGAGACCACCGCCGCCGCAAGGCTTGCCGCCGGTCTTGGCAGCGCTCCTCTGGATGGATCCGGAGCCGGCCATGGCAGCTCCCGCCGCAGCGCTTTCACCCAAGGCGACTCCACTCGAGGCGGTTCTAGAGGGGGTATCGCCGACAGCAGCAGCACTGGCCGAGGCGGCTCCGGGCAAGCCGATTCCGGCCCTGCCGGTAAAATCCTCGCAGTTTTGGACAGCGCCTCCCTTGTAGAGGCCGTGCGCGCCGCCGTTCAGGGGGCTGGAGAATATAGCCCTGGGGGCAGGGCGCGTTCAAGCGGTATAGATCCGCGGGATCTTGCAGAGTTCAGCGGCCTCTTGGAACAGGAAGTGCTGGCGGGCTTTTCAAAGGCTGTAGAGGCTTACCGGGCTATGGGCTACCGTATCCAGGAGGTCTCAATTCCTTCTTTAGCCTATTCAGTCCCGGTTTATTACACCATTGCCACCGCCGAGGCCAGCGCAAACCTTGCCCGCTTTGACGGTATTCGGTATGGAAAACGGC
>JAIWNU010000042.1 GCA_020216655.1 Treponema sp.
CCGAATGGGCGGAGAACCCGGAGGATCTCATCGACAAGACCCGCGCCATGGGATTTGGCCCTGAGGTAAAACTGAGGATACTCTTGGGCACCTTTGTGCTGCGGTCCGGCTTTCAGGACCGCTATTACCTTCAGGCCCAGCGGCTCAGAAAACGGATCACCGCCGACTTCCTTTCCCTCTTTTCCGGAGAGGAAGCGGCCCAGGCCCTGCTTATGCCCGTGTTCCCCACCAGAGCCTTTGGCCGGGAGGGAGGCAAGGCCGGGAGTCCCGCCCTTTCTTCCTTTGCCCAAAAGGCGGCGGACCTCTTCACCGTTCCTGCCAACCTGGCAGGGCTTCCTGCGATTTCCTTTCCCGCATCGGTAGAAGGGGGCCTTCCGGTAGGTGTTCAGCTTGTTGGTTCGCCCTTTTCCGAGGAACTGCTCTGCGCTCTCGCAGAGGAATATGAAACGGCCCATCCTGTCCCCCATCCGGAGGGATTTACAAGGTTCTGGAGGTAGCCATGTATCAGTCGTTTATTGGCCTTGAAATACACATTCACCTGTTGTCGGATACCAAGGTATTTTGTTCCTGCAAAGCCGCCTTCGGTTCTGAACCGAATACCAACGTCTGTCCCGTATGCCTGGGTCATCCAGGGGTGCTTCCGGCCTTAAACCAGGAAGCTTTTGAAATGGGAGCCCTGGTTGCCCAGGCACTCAACTGCCGCATCCCCGACCGGACCTGGTTTGAACGGAAACAATACTTTTATCCAGATATGCCAAAAAACTATCAGATTTCCCAGTTTGCCTCCCCCTTAGGCCAGGAAGGCTATATGGATGTGCTGATCAGCGGCCGGAAAAAACGGGTCCGCATTAAAGAATGCCACCTGGAAGAAGATGCGGGTAAAATGATCCACGCGGGAAATGTGACCCTCCTGGACTATAACCGGGCCGGTACGGCCCTTTTGGAAATTGTTACCGAACCAGACCTGGAGACAGGAACCGAAGCGGAAGCCTTTATCCAGCAGCTGCGCCGCCTGGTCCGCTATCTTGGGGTCTGCGACGGCAACATGGAAGAAGGCTCCCTCCGTTCCGATGCCAACGTTTCGGTCAACCTCAAGGGGGCGGGCCTTGGCCGCAAGGTGGAAATAAAAAACCTGAACTCTTCCCGCTTTGTCCGCCTTGCCCTGGACTACGAAATCGCCCGCCAAAAGGAAATTCTCGAATCCGGCGGGGTGGTGAAACAGGAAACCCGGCTCTGGAACGAAAACAGGGACCAGACCGAATCCATGCGGAGCAAAGAAGATTCCCATGATTACCGCTTTTTCCCCGAACCGGACCTGCCGGTACTCGAAATTGACGATGCATTTCGGATGCGGATCCAGAGCAGATTGATGGAACTCCCCCTGGTCCGGCAGGAACGTTTTGTCCGGGACTACGGCCTCAGTTCTGAGCAGGCTGAATATATCTGTGAAGAGCGGGCCATGGCCGATTATTTCGAAGCCGCTGTCAGCCTGGTAAAGGGGCTTGATCGGGCCGAAGCTGCCCGGCGGCTTGCCCTGTGGCTAGCGGCGGATGTAAAGCGGGTCATGAACAAAAACGGTGTCAGCCCCGATTCTATTGGCCGCTGGTCATTGAGCCCCCGGCGGCTTGCCCAGATTGTGGAGCTCCTTGCCCGGGGTGCTATTTCCGGCAAGATTGCTAAACAGGTGCTGGAACTCTCGGTAGCGGAAGACCGGGATCCAGAAGATCTGGTGCAGGAAAAGGGCTGGCAGATGATACAGGACCGGGAAATCATAGCCCGCTTTGTCCAGGAGGTTTGCGATAGGGAAGGGGGCAGTTTCCAGGAAGCGGTAGCCGCACTGGAAGGGGGAAACCTCAAGCGGTACGAAACCCTTTCGGCGTATTTAGTGGGCAAGGTTTTGGCTGCCACTGAAGGCCGGGGAGATGCTCTGATAGTAAAAGAAGAGGTTGAAAAATTAATACGGGAGCGTAAACCATGCGTGTGTTAGCAAAAGATATTGCGGGCCTTGCCCAAAAAGAAGCGGGAAAGATGGTTGAACTTGCCGGTTGGGTTCACCGGATCCGGGAACTTGGGGGGGTGAGTTTTGTCATACTCCGAGACCGTTCCGGTCTTGTACAGCTTGTGCTGGAAGGTAAAACGGACCTCACTTTGGAATCCGTGGTCCGTGCGGAAGGACAGGTGGCGATAAACGAAAAGGCCCCCGGCGGTGCGGAAGTCCGGGTGCAGCGCTTGGAAGTCCTTTCCCGCTCTGAGCCGGACCTGCCCTTTCCGGTCAATGGTGACATGGCCAAGGTAGGACTGGATGTTATTTTAGACAACCGACCCCTGTCCCTTCGGAATCCGAGAATACGCAGCATATTCCGGGTTCAAGCGACCATAATAGAAGCCTTTTCAGAGTATCTGCGGAGCGAAGGCTTTACAGAAATAAAAACCAGTAAGCTCATTGGAAGCGGTACCGAGGGGGGTACCGGCCTCTTCGAAGTTGATTATTTTGACCGGAAAGTGTACCTGGCCCAGTCACCCCAGTTTTACAAGCAGACCATGATTGCCTCAGGTTTGGAACGGGTGTTCGAGGTTGCCCCTGCCTACCGGGCGGAAAAACACGATACGCCGCGGCACCTCAACGAATATGTGTCCATGGATGTGGAAATGGCCTTTATCGAAAGCGAAGCGGATCTTATCGAACTGGAAAAACACCTTTTAGCCCATATTTTCGAGGCTCTGGCCAAGAAAAATGCCGAGGATCTGGCAGCATGGAATGCTACCGTTCCCGACAGCGACAGTGTCTTTAAGGCCCCTACCATTGCCCACGATGAGGCCCTGGAGTTGGCCCGGGCCGAAGCGGTCCGGGGCAGCCAAAACACCAGTACGGGCTCCGCAGCCCAGGGATTTTTCGAAATCAGTCCCGAAGTAGAACGGCTCCTCTGCGCCTGGGCAGGCCGGGAATATGGCATCGACCTTGTGTTCGTAAACCAGTTCCCCCGGCGGCACCGGCCCTTCTATACCTATCCTGCATCGGCTACCCACACTATGAGCTTCGACGCCCTTTTCCGGGGCCTAGAGATTACTACCGGGGGCAGAAGACAGGAACAGTACCAGGCACTCCTTGAGGTACTGCCCCGTTTTGGTCTCAAAGCAGAGGACCTTAAGGATTACCTGGCGGTCTTTAAATACGGCTGTCCGCCCCACGGCGGTTTTGCCATCGGCTGCGAACGGCTTACCCAAAAGGTACTGGGCCTTTCTAACGTAAAAGAAGCAAGCCTCTTCCCCCGGGACCGAAGGCGAGTGTCGCCCTAATAGGCGTCCCCTTCACTGGGCACGAGGCAGATAAATTTGAGGGGGACCGAACCGGTATTCGTAAAACGATGGGTTTTACCCCCCTCAATATAGACCACAGAACCGGCGCGGACCGGATGTTCGGTCCCGTCGATATGCACCGCTCCTTCTCCTTCCAGCACATAGTTCGCGTGCCACCAGGGGTGCTGGTGAAGGGGCGTGTGACCCCCGATATCAACGGTAAAAACCCGCAAATAGCCTTCATAGCCGTCTTTGGGGCCGATAAGAATCTGCTTTGCAACCCCTTCTATATCCTTTCCCTGAACCGGGACTGGAACAATGTCGCTTTCATGCCGCACCATAATTATCCTCCTGTACTGCCGGCTATTATAATGCCGGCTGCTCATACCTTATCAGTTCCAGGGTACTTTTGGGAGTCCCCGGCGGGCCGTTAACCCCTTCAGAACGCACCATATAGTAGGGATAGCTGGCGAGAAACCAGAGGTTTGTCTTCCCCACCAGGCTGCCGAAGACTCCTGAAAGTCCCAGCTGGGCCTTCCAGCATTCGACTTCCTGCCCCATGATTTTTAATTTTTCCCTCCCCGCGACAGTGAGCTCAAAAGAGAATCCTCCCGTGCTGGCCCCGGTGCCGATAAAGATGATTTTTGCCTTTTGTTGTTTCCCCCAGGGAAACAACCTCAGGCTTTGTCCCAGGGTATCGGTACTGGAAACTAAAAGTTCCCCCTCTTTTGCCTTGTAGCGGGTTTCAAGGAGCCGAGTAATGCGGTTTACCGTTGCATCTTCGCCGATGGTTGTAACGTCCGTATAGATTGCAAGCAGTGACTGGGCATCGAGACGATAGAGGGCCCGCTGGTCAGGGGCGCTGGTGGAAAGCTCAAAATAAGGTCCCTTAGCTTCGTTAACATATCGGGATGTATAGATAACCTCGTCCTGCTTGGTTCCAATTTTCCTGCTATAGACAAGGCGTTCAGAGATGGGCAATTCCTGAGTTTGGGCAATTTCTGGGGAACCCCAAAGGAAACCGATTAAAAAAATTAAAGCCATTAAAATATTAAATTGATGTAACTTATTGAACAATGACATGTTTCTCTTGCTCCTTGCAAGCAAATTTCGCGTATTCTCTCATGAAAAGCAATCTTTCTTTCCCCTATTGCTACAGAGCCGCTTCTGGTATAAAAAGATAAACTGAGCTGTACTATATGGGGGTTCCCAGACGCCCTCTCACAGTTAAGGTTCTTTCAAAACTCAGGGAGTTTTGAAGATATTTTGGAGGTCCCTACTATGAATTCATCATTTAATCCCAGATTACTGGCCGATTTTGCCCGATATTACGGTTTTCATTATGGGGTCTGTGACCCCGCAGCACTGGTGAAAGACCTGGTGATAGAAATGGAGCGGGGACTCCGGGGCGATCCTTCCACATTGCCCATGCTGCCATCCTATTTGTACCCCGTTTCTTCTGTGCCGCCGGGTAAAGAAGTGATTGCCCTGGATGCGGGGGGTACCAACCTGCGGGCCGCACTGGTTCGTTTTGATGAAAAGGGTAAGGCAATTGCAGAACATACCCAGAAAACCCATATGCCGGGAACCAAGGGACAGCTTTCTGCAAAACAATTTTTCGATGAAATTGCGGCGGTTACCGCTCCGCTGCTTGAGCAGAATCCCCATGTAGAAGGTATCGGTTTCTGCTTTTCCTATCCCATGGAAATGACCAAGGATGCGGACGGCATACTTCTTGGTTTTAGCAAGGAAGTGGATGCTCCCGAAGTTATCGGAAAAGCAATCGGCGCAGGCCTCCGGGAAGCCCTGGCAAGGAAGGGAGTAAAGGCTCCCGATCGGATAGTGCTTCTGAACGATACGGTGGCGACGCTCCTTTCTGGTCTTGCAGAGATTCCCGCCGACGGCGGTCATAGAAAGGGCCCTGATTTGTATGGAGTGGAGGGCGGTCCGGTTATCGGCTTTATTCTGGGAACAGGCATGAACGTAGCCTATCCTGAAACAAGAATTCCGAAAATTGGCTTTGACGCGCCCAAGTCTCCCCAGATTGTCGTCTGCGAGACCGGCAGTTTCCATCCCCGTTACCTGGGCCGGCTGGACGAGGAATTCGACGCTACCCTAAAGAATCCGGGCAAATACACCTTCGAAAAAACCATGGCCGGTGCATACCTCGGACCCCTTACCCTGTACATGCTCAAGAAAGCAGTCAGCGATGGGGTCCTGGTATTCCGTAGGTCCGGAGAACTCCTGGCCATGCAAAACCTGCAGACTAAGGATCTCAATGCCTTTATGCACAATCCTTTAGCGGGAGAGGGCCCCATTGGTTCCCTCTTTGATAAGGATGAGCGGGATGCCCTTGCAACCCTCGTATTCCTTACATCGATTATTACCGAGCGTGCTGCCCTCTTTGCTGCAGCGGCAGTGGCAGCGGCGGTAGAAAAAACCGGCGCAGGCTACGATCCCTTTGTACCGGTACGGGTTGCCGTAGAAGGAACCACTTACATGGTATACAAGGGTATGCGGCCTGCCTTGGAGTCATATCTCCATACAATTCTATCCGCCAAGGCGCCCCGTTCCCTTGTCGTATCGCCGGTAGAACAGGCCTCTCTGTTCGGCGCTGCGGTGGCTGCCCTCTCAAAATAGAAAAAAAAAGGAGCCTAAAATGGCTCCTTTTTTTTATGACACGAGATGCAGTGAGCCTTGTTAATCGCCGCCTATACCATAACTTTGGAGGGTTGCGAAGATACCGTACAAGGCGCTGATTTCGTGTAACTCGGGGCGGTATTCAAAGTGCATGTGGTCATAAAGGTCCCATTTGCCGCCCCAGACAAAGCCTTCGTCTTCAAATATCTGTATAACCTTTTCTGGCGGTGACCAGCGGCTGCTCTGGCTTACCAGCATCCAGTTGGGGTTCCGTTCCTGTTCCCACTGCCAATAAATGGCCTTACCGCCAAGTTTGCGGGGTTGAATATCGATAGCGAGTCCAAAGCTGTGCATACTGATGCGGCTTGTGCCTCGAATCTCCCGCCAGTTGTAGCCCCCAATAGTGCCAATATTTTTTATAAACTGGGCCACCTCTTGATCCGATTGCGCCAGAGCCCGGATCCGTTCATCAATCCTTTTTACCTGATTTTGTATCATGCCATGGATTGATATAGACTTTCCGAGAAAGCGGGTTTGAACAATCTGCTGCTCTATTTCACCCCGTCTCACCCCTCCATACAGGGCTGAGCGAAAGCCGTTATGATGATCCGGCCCCTGCATTTGGTGTTCTGCGCTGCCGATTCGCTGCAGTTCAGCAATGCGCTCTTGGGTGTATGATTTGGGATCCGGCGGTTCATCTGGGTAAAGATAAAATACATAGGGCTTGTAATCCTGCCATTTGTCGCGGAGCTCTTCGGGAAGGAGGCGCCCTTTAGCCCAATAAAAAAGTTCCCCCTTTACTTGAATGGTCCAGTCGTCGTTTTGCCAGGTAACCGCCTCGACACGGTCGGGGTAGGATCTCCGGTAGGCTTCTAAAACCTGGCGGGCATGGATTTCGGGCCTGAGCTGGCTGGAGGGCGAAAGCGGATAGAGCGATATGCTAAGGAGCAAAATGCTGAGAGCGGCGAGGAGTTTTTTTGTCCCGGTATAGTATGGCCTTTGTTCCATCTGGAATTAAACCATACTAAACCGTCTGGATCTTTGCAACCTTCTTGGTTAGTCCCAGTCTAAAAGCCGCCGCTGGCCCTGCAGCGCCCGGATATCGCTGATGTCCTGACTGACTTCCAGGGTGCCGCGGTACTTGCCTTGGCTATCATATACAGGGAAATAGCGAATATGTACAAATTTTCCCCCCAACTCAAGCCAGAATTCGGCTACCTTCTTTTCTTTGTTCCGGAAAGCCTGGACTATCCTTTGCACAATATGGACGCTCTTGGGCGGATGGCAGTTAGCCACGTTCCGGCCGATGACGCCGGGACTCCGGGGAAAAATACGTTCTGGATTATCTGAATAATAGAGTACCCGGTCGTATTCGTCCACAAAGGATACATCGATGGGCAGATTTTTGAGCATGAGGTCGATCTGCTCGGCGGTTAGGAAGCCTTCTCCGAGTTTTATCGCCCCAGGGGCCTTATCTGGAGTCGTTACCGTTTCTGGAAGGGGCGATTTCGCCCCCGCCACCTTATCGGGCGGCTGCACCGTTTCTGGAAGGGGCGATTTCGCCCCTGGAGCCTCGCCCGCGGCAGACAAGGCGTTTCCAGAACTTCCCCTGGCGGCTAAAGCAGCATCCCCCGGGGCCCGAGAGGCTTGAGCAGCCACCTCTCCATTCATCAATCTGGCCTCCACGATATCCGGGTCCCAGATACTGCCTGGCTGCACCCATGCGTAACCGATAGCGGCTTCTCCCCGGCGGATAGCGACCCAGGTTTTTTCGTCCAATTTGCGGAGCGCCGTAGGAAAGAGAATGTGTTCTTCCATAAAAAACATTTTCTGTGCCTTCCCCGCAAGAAGCCGGGCTTTCCACGCAGCGGTACCGTAGTCCTTGTTTTTTTGGGCTTCTTCTATTTCCCGGAAAAGGGCGCGTATTTCGTCGTGCTTGCCCCACATAACCTTGGAAGGAGCATCGAAGCCCGCGTTTTCCAGGTACGGGAAAAGCTGGTTTTCCTTTCTGGTATAGTGGATAAGGATTTTTCTAAAATCCAAAACGGCCTTTGTAAAAGCTTCTGTGTTTGCTTGAGTCCTGCCCCAGGGCAAAAAGAGCTTCCGGTAGGCTTTTTTAAGAATCTTGAGGAAAGTGCGGGCTGCGTCGTTTTCTGCCATATAAGTATGCACCGGATGGCCGCTTAACTTTTCGGGCTTTCCCTGACTTTCCAAGGTGTTTTCAAAGACCGTCACGTGGACTTCACAGAGCCGCTGTATTTCCTCCGCGGGCATGCCCGCCTGCATGAGGGCCTGTTCCATGGCGGCGATTTCTTCGGCACTCACGTTTTTGATGAGGGTGTCAAAGTCCTTTTTTACCCGGTTTACGCTTTCCCCCTCATGGAGCCGCTTGATAATTTTTTTAAGTTCTTCCCGTTTGTATGCGTCGTTTTGAATAAGTTCGCTCATAGCCATTCCTCCTGTAAAATGGTACCCGCTTCGTTAACCGTGACCGCCTTAATTGGCACGTTCCGTTTGGCCTGATTCCGAGCCTCTTGGGCAATCATGACAAGGCCTCCGCAGCAGGGTACATGCATGCGCAGGACCGTAATCGTATCCACCTTAGCCTCATCTATTAGCAGAGTAAGCTTTTCGATGTACCGTTCAATGCCGTCGTCCAGTTTGGGGCAGCCGATGACCAGAGTCTTCCCGGTCAGCCATTGGCTGTGAAAATTCCCCAGAGAAAAGGCCGTACAATCCGCCGCGAGGAGCAGGTTGGATCGGGCAAAGTGGGGCGCCCACGGGTTAATAAGATGGAGCTGGATCGGCCAATGGGTGAGGGCGCTGGGCTGTTCCGCCGCGGCGGTTTTCTGGGCTTCAGAGCCCTGGGCACTGCTTTGGGCAAAGCCCTGGGCACTGCTTTGAGCAAAGCTCTGGGCAAAGCTCTGGGCAAAGCCCTGAGGTATGGGGATCCCCTCTTCGGCTAACACCTCGAGGGCTGTCCTGAGGTAGCCTTCTTCGCCATGATGGTACAGGTGTTCCAGATGGGCCTGAATGGTTTTTTCCCCCTTGGGGATGATGTTGCGCCGCATGACCAGGGCCTCGTTGTAGGGCTCCGCTTCCCGTTCTTCTATGTTGATGGCCCCCCGGGGACAGGTTGCGATACAGGCTCCGAGTCCGTCGCAGAGTAAATCCCCCACGAGTCGTGCCTTGCCGTCAATGAGCTGCAGGGCTCCTTCGGGACAGCCATTGGTGCAGGCTCCGCAGCCGTCGCACAGGTCTTCATTTATAGAAATAATAGTTCGCTTCATTTGTGCTCCTCATGTTAAAAACCTTTATATGATTATTATAGAAAGGTAATTGAATTTTTTCTGTAACCAAGGTTACCGTTTTGTGTCTATTTATAGTAAATTGTAAGAGGGGCTTAAGATGATAGATGACGGAGTTTCCGCACAGGATCTTCTGGCTGCCAATGACCTTTTAGGCAAGGGCGATTATGCAGGCGCGGTAAACCTGCTTGAGCGGGCTGTGGCGGAGGACCCGACAGACTGTTCTGCCCTGACAGCCCTGGGTATCGCCTTTACCGAAGGCGGGGAGCATTCAAAGGCGGTTAAAGCTTTGGAACGGGCCCTCTCCCTCCAAGAAAGTATACCAGAAGCCCATGAAGCTCTGGGCTGCGCTTTGTATAGACTTGGCAAAATAGAAGAAGCTCGAAAAGAGCTAGAGCGGGCCCTGGACCTGGCGCCCCAGGATGGGGGCGTGCTTCGTAATTTAGGGGTAGTACTGGACCGGCTCGGCGAATTTGAACGGGGTTCTGATATGATCGAAGAAGCCTACCGGCTTAACCAATTCGATTACCAGGCCATGTATGCCCTTGCGTCGGTCAGGCTGCGCCAGGGGGATCTGGAATCGGCACTGGAACTGCTTGAGCGCATCGCTTCGGAGGATGCGCCCATCAACCTAAAAATGTTAGCCATCGACCATGTCCAGAATCTCAGGCGATATTTGAAATAGAGTTTACTCAAGGCAAAGGAATAGAGAGTGCCGCATAGTGGACCGACCGATCCGGCTCTGCATAGGGGCC
>JAIWNU010000043.1 GCA_020216655.1 Treponema sp.
TCCGTAGAGTTCCTTCGCAAGGCCCGATGCAGACTTCCCCGAATCGGTCCGGGCAGAGGCTTGGCCGAGCAGCAGGGGCTCTTTAAGGGAATGCTGACCGGAGAAAGAGAAATTACAGCCGAGAAAAGCAGCCACCCCGGCAGCCCCGCAGGCAGAAATCCGAAAAGATTTTACAAAAGAAAGTATATCGTCGGCCTTCCTTTCCCGTATTAGTTCCAAAAACAGCCGGCTCTGTTCAAAGGCCTCGGTGTCGTCATAATGGGCGGACAGGTTTGTGGTAATGACAAAAAGGGTTTTATCAAGTTCTTCTCCAAAGCTGATCTCAAGGGCCCGGCTTAAGGAATGGATGTGGCTCGTCCTGAAGGCTCCAATAAGAATCGGTACGATTGAAGCGCCGGGGCAGGTAATCTGCACCCAGGGAAGAAGGACTTCTAGGGAATGTTCAGCCAGATGGGGAATGTCGTTAATCTCCAATGCGGTTGTGCAGGAGAGGAGTTCATCAACCTTATCGAGGTTTACCGAAATATCGCCCAGGGGGGTCTCAAATACCGAGGAGTCACTGAGAAAAACACCCTCTTCGTGCCATTCGTGCAGCGGTCCAATGAGTACCACCTGGGTTATAGAACGGTTTTTAACCTGATTAAAGGCCCGGGCAAGGAGGGGGCCCGCAATATCCCATGCCGCATGGGGGACTATGAGGGCGAGGGGATTCGACGCTGCTTCAGTTTCATCCTGCATCGAGCGATAGGTTTGCAGGGCCTTTCTGATTTCTGCTTCGGTTTCAGGATAAAATATCCCTGCCACCACCGCAGTTCGCCGTTTTTCGGAATTATCCGACAGGTTGGTTATTTCAAGCATACTCTAAGTGTAGAACCCTTTGTGGTTGAATGCAACAAATGTGAGCGTTTCCTTTTTACGATGCTTTGAAAAAGCCCTCGTTTCAGGGTATACTGGTCTTATGAGTATCCGCCTGAAAACAATAGTAGTCGTAATGCCCCTTTTGATAGCCTCTGTTGTGCTTGCGGGAGTTTCTTCCTATTTTTCTGCTGCCTCGGCAGTGACCCGGCTTGCGGTAGATTTTCTTACGTTTAAGGCGGAGGAACTGGAAAATTATGCCAACAGCCAATGGAACCTTCTGGTGGATAACGGTTTTGTAGGCCGGAGCGACATGGAGCAGGCTGCCCAGACGGCGGTTCAGTCCTTCGGCCGCAGTATACTACGAAGTTCCACGGAAGCAATTTTTGCCATGGATAACAAGGGCTCCCTGGCACTGCAAATAGGCGCCATTGGCAGCTCTTCTGATCTTTCGGCGGAACTGGATGCCATACAGAAAGCTATTCCTGCGGGTCAGCGGGGCTTTGTAACCCTGTCCCTGGGTGGTATCGAGCGGGTGGCGGTTACCTTTCCCTTTGTGCCCTTTGGCTGGCAGGTCTTTGTTTCCGAGCAGCGCCAAACCTTTTTTGGCGATGTGGAAACCATAGCCCAGACCACATTGTATATACTCCTCGGGGCAAGCCTTATCAGCATACTGCTCCTCCTCCTTATGACTGGATATCTAACCCGGCCTATCGAAAAGGTTGTGGGAGTCATGCGCCGGATTATCGAGTCCAATAACCTCTCTGAACGGGTACCGGTGCTCTATAAAGATGAAATTGGGCAGCTCTCCCATACCTTTAATTTGATGCTCGAAGAACTGGACCAGGCTTACAACCAGATAAAGAAATATGCCTTCGAGGCCGTGGTGGCCCAGAAGCGAGAAAACCGGATCCGTAACATTTTCCAGCTCTACGTTCCCAAGGATGTTATCGATGAGGTTTTCATGAACCCCGATAAGATGCTGGTGGGAAACAATCGGGATGTGTCCATTCTCTTTTCCGATATCCGGAGTTTTACCACTATTTCAGAAAAGATGGCCCCCGACGCCCTGGTAAATGCCCTGAACCGGTATTTTTCCATCATGGTTGATGTCATCGTGGCCCGGAACGGCATGGTGGATAAATACATTGGCGATGCAATTATGGCAGTCTTTGGCGCACCGGTGAGCCATGGCCACGATGCAATGGACTCAGTGCTGGCAGGTCTTGAAATGACCGAGGCCCTTACAGTTTTTAATGATGAGCAAAAACGATTAGGGGGGCCGGAGTTTAAAATCGGCGTAGGCATTAACTACGGTATTGTAACGGTGGGCAACATTGGCTGCGACAAAAAGATGAACTATACGGTCATTGGCGATACGGTAAACCTGGCTTCCCGGCTCGAGGGTCTTACCAAACATTATCACCAACCGATACTCTTTTCCGACTATGTCTATGAGCATATCAAAGGGAAAATACCCTGCCGCATGGTGGACAAGGTAGCTGTTAAAGGCAAAACCCAGGGTGTTCCCATACTCACCGCCCGCAGGGAAATCAGCAAAACCGAAGCGGAAGCCTGGAAGATACACGAAGAAGCGGTGGATCTATACTATCGCCGTTCCTTTGGACGGGCTGCAGAGCTTTTTGAAAAGATACTAGCCTTGCTCCCCGGGGACGACATCGCGGCCCAATATCTTGAGCGCAGTCATCGTTATGCGAAAAATCCTCCCCCCGCCGACTGGGACGGGGTCGAGGTCATGACGGAGAAATGATGATGAACGGTACAGGCAGTCGGAGATGTGAAGCGCCCATTTTTCTGCTCTTTCTGGTCTGTCTGAGTCTTGTTTTACCGACAGCCGCTCATGCCCAGGCTCCCGAAGTGATAACTGCAGAGCAGGAAAACACTCAAGATAAGTTTGATAGCAGCCAGTACCTCATCCTATGGCGGGCCATGGGGGAAGCTGAAATGGCTTCTGAGCTTGAATCCTTTACCCGCTACATACTTCAGAACCTCAGGACCGCCATGGAACGGGATGGGTACCGGCTTGCGGACACGCTGCGAAATACGGACAGTACAAAAAATCTTGGCGAAGCTGCATTTGCCGCTGGAGTTCTGCAGAGGATCCGCTGGGTGTTTACGGTAGATCTGGCACTCGAAGCCCAGCGTCTTTCCTGGCGTATGGCCGCCTATGACGCGGAGCGTAAAAGCCTCAGGTCAAGCGAAATCTATGCTGCCTATCCGGGCCTTTCGGTTCTACCCGCTTTGGATGAGGCGGTATCGCGTCTCTTACAGGACTGGAAAAGTGCTATCGCTCTGGATGCGGAAGTCCTGGACCTCACGGAACGATCCCAGGTCTTTAAAGCCAAGCAGAATGGTGTGGAAGTCTGGTATGGTCCCCATGGGGAAGGAATCCTGGCGGGTACCATAAGTTCCGGTACTCTCGAAGCCCTGTACCTGCCCTTCCCTGAAAAAAGTCCCCTCTATGTGGAGCTCTATAAAGATGGATACTGGCCTAAAAGCCTGGTTCTGCCCAAGGGGGTTACAGACAAGCCGGTAATGCTGCCGGCTCTCCAGAAAAAAGCAGTCCATGTCTGGGGAGTGGGAACGGAAGTTGGCAAACTCCTTGGGGCAACCTACCTGTACCGTTATTATCCTCTGCCAGACCGCTTGTACTTTAGATTCGACAATGCCCTCTGGGCTGGCTATTCGTTTCTGCCTGGAGCCATTCCCATCTTTCACGATGAAGTCCGCTTTGGGCTGGGTCTTTATTTGCAAAGCCGTACTGACTTTCCCCTCCGTATCAGTATTGGCACTGGAGGATCGGCCATATTCTCGGTTATCCCGCCTCTCCAAGATGCCCAGGCTCGTTCGGCCCTGGATATATTATTGGATCCCCTCTGGGTAACCCTGGAGTGGCACTTCCCAGTATGGGCTTTTGTAACGGAATTCCGTCTTCCCTATGCAACGGGGTCGGGATTTATAAACCAGGGGTGGATCTCCGCCGGTGAAGGTGGCCCTTTTGTATCTGTGGGGGTGCTGATAAAATGAGTAGATTGATGAACCTCCGCCGCATCTTTAGTTTCGTTTCCCTTTGTTGTATCGCCGCTTTCGTCCTGGTGAGCTGCGCCTTCCTTGTAATGGATTATTTTCCTGCCTACCTCGGCCAAGAAATGGCTGCGGCAGATTTTTCGGAAATTCTAAAATCTGCGGGGCTTCCGGACTCAACGGAGCTCCATGATATCTATCTCTTAACCGTACCAGGGTCGGGCAAGAAGTTCGTGGTCTTAAGGGTCGGATCATTTATGGCTCCTAAGTCCCTTATATTCCTAGATGGTGCTGATCTCCGTTTTCTTCGCTCATTTACGAATATCCCATTAGGAAAGTTTATTACGGTAGATATGGAAGGCTATATAGTAACCGGGTGGGATTACCAACTAACCAGGATAGATCCTCAGAGCTTAACTAAAGATACTGTGCCACCGAACCCCAATCTTTCTGTGTCTTCTGCCCAGTTCGCCTTTACCGCTAGTGTTGGTATTGATATATCAACCTATCTAGTGGGTATAGAGTCTGGTAATATAAAGTTAATTGTATATAAAAATGATTGGTCTTCAGGTTCTGAAAATCAAAAATCTAATATATTTTCTTACCAGCCAGTAAGCAACTTTGAATACCGTGATCTTTATTACGACGGTACTGGCGTTCGGATGGCGGTGAACAATATAGAAACCAAAGAATCATATATTATTTCTTGGGATACTCTGACAAAATTTGCCGATGCATTTACATCTAGTTATAGTTATCTTGCTGAAAATGCTTCCCATGTTGTTATTGTTCCCCGGGGAGACGGAAAATACGGCGGACTAACCAAGGCGGGTTATATTCAGCTTATGTATGGTTATGAAAACAAGACGATTCTTGACCGGAGAAACACAACAACCGGACAACAAGAGCTGCCTGTTTTTACCATGCCGGACAATTTCCGTGGCCGTTATGCATTTTTCCGCGATGCCTCAGCCTGGGTGCTTTACAATGAGCGGGATGGCAAGCTCCATCTTTTAAGGCCCTGGTGGTAGCTTATGAGAAGAGCATATTGGAGGTTGCGGCAGATGGATTTCAGGCCTGCTTATAAAAAGTATAGGTTTTTTCTCTTTATTGTGGGCTTCATCTTTATCTGCAGTCTGCCCCTCTTTGCTCAGGATAAAGAAGAAACCCAGAAAACCCCGCCTCCGCGGGCCTTTGTTATCCTGGTTTCCCCGGATATGGATGGTATCTGGTTTAACTCCCTCTGGTACAACCTGGGACGCCTTTCCCGCCTGAGAGAACTGTACCGCTGGGTGCTCGGGGAAAAGAAGGCTGAGACGGAATCCACTGCCGCCCCGATCACCGAATCAGAAGTCCAGGCTTCCCGTCGCTGGGCAGCCCTGCACGACTATGGCTTTATTCTTGTATTGCAGCGGGAACCAAACTCCGGTCCAGACCAGGTCCGTATATCCTACCGAGTGGTGGATGTCATTTCAGGGCAGGAGCGGCTTTCGGGAGTTCTTGAGGACCGAACTCCCGATGAACGGGACCTGGAAGAAATATTTTGGCTCCCCCTTATGGCTGAACTGGACTCCCTGGAAGCCCAGAAAAATGTGGGACTCCTCACGGTGCGGGCCCTGCCGGGCACCAAGGTTATAGGTATTGGCTCTGACCCGCCTCTGATAGATGAAAGCGGCGAAGCTCAAGTACAGATAGCGATCCCCGGTACCTACCGCTGGAAAGCAGAAGCCCGTGGAATGACAACTGCTTCTGGTATTATAAGCCTCCGGGAAAGCCCTGCGGAACTAGTTATTTCCCAGCAAAGGATTAGCAGTTGGACCTTAGAAGCGGGGGTCCTGATGGGCCAATTTGGTGACCTTTGGATTTCTAAGCTCTTTGCAAAGGAGCAATATTGGATAGGTTTTGGTCTCCAGCAGTATTGGATCGGCATAAACTATCCGAGCCCTGAGGATCCTTTTCCCTATTCTGAGCCGGTTATATCTTTACCTATGATCCAGCCGGGCCTCTGTGTTGGATATCGCTATTATGACGAAACATCCTTCCTCCGCCCTTACATCTCTGGGCTCATGATGGCCAGACTAAATACAAGCCTCATGATGCTAGATCCGGTGGCTCCCTGGGTCATCTATGGAAACGGAGGTCTCGAATGGCGTCTGCTTCGTTCTTTGGCCTTCTTTGCGGAAGCCAGCGCAGCTTACTATCCCATGAGCATGGGACGTTTCCTTGTAGCAAGCAAGATTGGTGAAAACCGAACTCCTTCGACTTATATTTTTGCCGAAGACTGGTTTCTGGAATTTCCCCTTTTTAGATTGGGAGTGCGTTATTTTCTATGAAACAAAGAATGATTGTTTGTGATAATCCGCAATTGAGCAGGCTGCTCCTTATACTGCTCGCCGTACTAGCCTTCTCGTCTTGCTGGCATCCGCCCTTTGACCCTGATATTTCCGCTTCGGTTATAACAACCCAAAAACTGGGGAATCCGGTATGGGAAGTCCGAACCCGGCTCCCCTCCAATGCCCGGGGGGGCTACTATGTGCCATCGAGAACGAATTATGAACAGGGATTATGGATAGGCTATAATAACAGCAGACTAAGCCTGAGTCATTTTTTTTATGATTTCAATTCAAGCAAAGCGTTATTAGACAGCTATATGGAAATCCCCCTTCCTTCGGATGTAGGGAGAAAAATAATCCCCTCCATTGGAGCTCCGAGTATTTTTTTTATGACTTTTTCTGTTTTTGACAAATGGCTGATTTATAAAACTATTGAAAATTATTTTGTTCATTCATCTGCATATCCAGGCTTTTTAGGTACTGGTTTCCAATATGGCACTCCAACTGATATTCTGTATATTGCCGAGATGGTCGACAGCAAGATACAAATACATTACATCGAAGTAAGTGGAGACCCAAGTAGTGATTTTAATTATTTCACTGATTTTACCAACGGTTATAGTTACCTCCCCTCCGAACTACCTACTACGGTAACCTTGGCTGTACCGACATCTTCGGGGGAACTCTACCTTTCCGGTACAAAATCAGACGGTTCAGCGGTAACCTGGTTTTGGTCAGACTATGGAGAGGTTCCACAAAAGCTCCCCATAGACAAACCCCTTACGGGGATCCTCTCTGATGGGAGACTTGTAGCTGACATGGGAGACCGGCTTTATGTATACAGCCCTGATGGTTATTCATCCTTCTCCATTCCCACAGGGGCCCTTCATTTTTCCTAT
The DNA here is from genome assembly GCA_020216655.1 of Treponema sp. Lineage (GTDB taxonomy): Bacteria > Spirochaetota > Spirochaetia > Treponematales > Breznakiellaceae > Gracilinema. Next base: position 7,133 of record JAIWNU010000043.1, read on the forward strand.
GAACGGTACGACAATGATCAGCCGCGCTGGCTCTCAGTGTTCACGAGAACTATTGAAATTCCAGTTCCCCACAGTGGGGATGCTGACTATATTATTTCTATTTTTGAGATACCGACGAGCCGGCTTTCAGAATTGGCCCAGTAGTGCGGCTGCCGCTCTGCTCACTTCTCATCCCGGAAAAGGGTTTCGCCTTTCACAAACCAGGAAAAACCAAAGGCCCAGAGGGCTATGGTCTCTAGTATAAGAACTGGAGCATAGTGGCGGAGCACTGTTTTTTGCAGAAAGAGCATATATAGGACAATGCCCAAAAGGCTTGCCACAATAAGGATGCCGCAGGTGCGGTAAACGGTGTTGCGTTTTAGTTTTTGCGGACCCGGTTTTTTATCTCCCGTTTTGGTAAAGAGAAAATAGGCGTTATAGGCTAAAAGAATAAAGAAGAGCAGGGCCCAGAGGAGATGCAAAGTCCCGGAAAGCTCAGGTTCTAACTGAAAAACGCCGAGGCGGGGGGGCAGTAATGCAGCAAGCCCAGAATTATCTGAGGCTACAGTCGGAAACAGGGCAACTCCGATGGCAAAAAGGCCAGATAGGTTTGTTACGAGATTATCTTCCTTATCGTAGCCGTGGTAGCTTATTAAAAAAAGCCCCACCACAAAGAGGATCCCCACAAAGAGGTCCCGCATGTTGGTGTGGTAATAGGCGCTGATTGAACCCTGGATACCTCCGCCGGGCTGCAGGAATCCCCCTGCGATGAGGGCTACTGGCAAAGCCATACCGAGGATGCCGATAAGGCGGCGGAGCGTTTTATAGGAAATCAATATACTTCTGTTTCGTGTGGCTGGCATAGAAGCTGCTCCTTTTTTGTATCAGCGCAGTCCACGCTGCAGGGCGTCCACAAAGGCAAGCATAGCCTGGTCGTCCTTATACCGGGACTTGAGGTCCTGGAAGTAGCGGGTGCGACTTGTTTCGTCCCTGAGCTTAAAGGCCGTATCTGCAATCGTCATGGCATTGTAGAGGCTTTCTTTCTGCCCAGCCTCCACAAAGGCCTTTTCATACCGGGCAATCCGGTCCCGAAGGGTGGGGAAGGTACGCTGTACCGCAGGACTAGTCAGGAAGGTTTCGAGCTGGGATCGGGCCGCAAGCAGAGAGCCGGTCCCGCTCCGTGAAAGCAGCTTATCCTCTTCTGTTTGATATGCCTTGTATGCCTGGGTCAAAAGATCATACTGCCCTGCAATTTGGGAGAGCCGTTCGTTGTCCTTTTTGAGCTGGGCTAGATCCTGTTCAAGGCTTGCAGATCCGTTTGCGCCGGCAGCAGTGCCGGCAGCCGTAGAACCGGCTGCAGAGCCGGCTGAAGCGCTGGCCGCAGAGCCAGTGCCCGCAGGTACTGTTCCCGCCTGGCTCGCCAAAGCTTTAGACCGCTGCCGTTCTTCTTCCAGAAGGCGCTCCAGTTCGGCAATCTTCTTGTCCCGCTCCTGTATGGTTTGGCCGCTCCCGCTGCGGAGGCTGTTTGCTTCGGCGAGGCTTTTTTCAAGATCCGCTGTAAGCTGGGCTATTTTTGCTTCCAGGTCTTGTATTTTCTTTTGCGATTCTGCGTTGGCCCGCTCTGTTTCCCTCACCATATTGACAATAGCCGTATCGATGCCCTCCAACGCGGAACCGGTTTGTTCTGCGTTGGGGTGTTTCTTTAACAGGCTTGCAAAGGTTTTAATGGCCCCGCTCCAGTTCCGCTGGTTAAGTTCTGCATTTCCCTGACGCAAAAGATTTCTCGCTCCGTTTGTGTCCGATGCAGAAAGGGCTTGCCGGTTCTGTTCCACCGCGAGAGCCGAAATGCCTTCAGTGAGATCAAGGCTCTCTTCTGCGGAAAGTCCCAGAGCGCGGAGGGTATCTCCGTAGGCTATAGCAGCGGAAGAAAAGTCCTTTTTGGTGCGGGCTGCAGTAGCTCTGCCAAGGGCGGCGAGTGCATTCTTTAAGGATTGTTCCCGGTCGCTCATGGCCCGGTTCACAAAATATTGGTGAGCTTCGGTTATTTCCGGTATACGGTTCAGCGCTTTTTGATATGCCTGAGCTGCCCCATCGGCATTGTTGTTTTGCAAGGCCGTTCTGCCTTCCTGTACTGCAGACCGTATGGCGGCCAGGGCCTCTGCCTGGGTCAAAAGCACATTGGTATCGATGCTGCTCCGTTCTACTTCGAGCCGGGCAAGCTGACCCATGGCATCCAAAGCAAAGAGGTCGCCAGGTCGCCGTTTTTGAATCGAAGGAAGGCTCATGATTGCGGGGTCGTTCAGCAATGATTTAAAGCTGTTAATTGCCTTGAGACTCTCGTCATAACGGCGGTTTTGGAAAGCAGCCTGTATAGCCTGATAAAGCCCTGCAATCTGGTCCTCCGCAGCGGCGGAAGCCCGGCGCTGTTCATCAATCCTGGCAAGCTCTTTCTTGGCTTCTTCCAAACTTGCGCTTGCCTGAGCTGCAGTTCTGGCTAATTCCTGATTTTTTTGTTCCAGACTGCTGCGAATCTGCTGTTCTCTCTGACGGGCATCTTCCTGTATTTTCTGCCGTTCCGCATTCAGGGCTGATATGTTGCTGGAATATTCCTGCCGCAGTTTCGCGAAGGATGCTTCCGCCGCAATACGTTCCTGTTCCAATTGTTTCTGGTATTCTTCGAGCTTCTGTTTGTAGTAGGCGAGGCGTTCAATTTCGAATTTTTTAAGCCGTTCCTGTATAACCGCTTCGGAGAGGCCCTGTTTTAAGAGCCGTTCCCGCTCCTGTTCAACCTCTTTACGGAGCATTTCTTTAAATTCCGCTTCTTTTTGTGCAAGCCGCTCCTGGAAACTCGCCTTAAGGTTTGCCTGTTCTTTTTCAAGGCTCGCCAGGCGCGCTTGGAATTCGGCTATTTCTTTTTCTTTCTGTGCAAGCTGCCCTTCGGCTTCTTTTTTTATTTCCTGGATGAGTTTTCCTTCAGCGCTGCTCAGGGCGGTTCCGGACTGCTTTATTTCTGTAGTTCGCTGGGAAAAGAACTGAGAGAGGCCGTAGAGGGCCGAAGCGGTAGCACCGATGATGATGATGTTGACCACCAGAGGAAAGAGCAGGCCATGTTTTTGAGCTTTTACCGCAAATGCAGAGGAATCAAAGGTGCGCCGATTTTGCTTTGTAATCTTATCAATCTGGGATATGATTTCGGCCCGGTCTTCGGGGCTAATACCGGTGGTGGTATCGGTTTCGCCTGAGTTTGCCTGCAGCTTTTCTTCTGCCTTTTTCAACAAGCCTGCATTGTTCATAATGCGTCCGTCCTTAAAACTATGCTAACTATCGCTTCGACACTGCTCTAATTCTTTTAATCGGCGGTCTTCCAATACTATATGAAGATTTTTTTCCTGGGTTGGTATGACGAGCCCCTTGGGGCCGTTTTTTGCCCGCCGCAGGAATTTTACCGGCGTATAAAAGAGGTCCCCTTCGCCGTTGTTCCGTCCCTTAGAGTAAAAAAGAGCCAGGTTCCCTGCATCTAATAGTATGTCCAGAGGTACGGTTTTTCCAGCCCTGGCTTTGATAAACACATAGGAGCCTGGGTAGTCCCTGGCATGGAGCCACAGGTCGCTGCCCTTAACATAATGCCGTAGAAGGTCATCGTTTTCTGTCGCATCCCGGCCGACAATAAGCATCCAGCCGTTACGGATAAAAGTGAGGCCCGGCCGTTTTTTATCTTCCGGTTTTATAATCTGCCGTTCTTTCTGCAGAGCCCGGTGGAGCCGTAATGGATTGTCTTCTGCTAAAAGGTCTAGGAGCTTCTGCTCGAGCCGTGCCTGTTCTGCCTCGCCCCGTTCAATTTCTTCTTTGACTTCTAGCAGTCCCGTTTTGGCCTTCCGGTACTGTTCATAGTAGATTTCCGCGTTAGCCTGGGGAGTCTTTTGCGGATCCAGTTTGATGCGCACCTGCTCATTGTTGTAAAAATTAAGGCCCTCAAACCAGCTGTCGCCGGTCCTTATCTGGTGGAGATTGGCCATCAATATATCGCCGTATTCTTTAAGGGTTTCTCCCTTCTCGTAGGATGCTTGTTTTTCCCGCAGCCGTTCCAAAGATGCGGCAAGACGGCCCAGTCGGCCTTCGTAAAGCTTTTTTGCCTGCTCCCGGAGGGCTTCCAGCGAAAGGGCGCTTCCCTGTTCTGCATAGTAGGCATCGATCTGTTCGTTAAAGGATCCGGGGCTCTCAAAGGAGCGGATTTCGAAATTTCGTTTTGGCCGCACCGCTGCCGATGCATCTTCAACCTGATCTTGAGCCCCCTGGCTTCCCTGATCTGCTTGCTGAGCCGCTTGCTGAGCTGCTTCGGGTTGGTAAGAACCCCCGCTGATTTCTCCCCGCTTTGGGCTGCGGCGCATCACGTCCAGGATTTTACCTTCCGTATCGGTAACAATAACATTGGCCGCATTTGACCAGAGCCTTACATATATGCGGTACAAGAGGTCTCCCCGGCGTACGGTGATGCGGACTATCCGGTCTTCCCCCAGCTGGACAGCCTCAGTGATCCATCCGTTTACGATACGGGACTTTAGGAATTCCGCAAAGCGCAGGGGCTTCTCCGGCTTTGGCACCGCACGGTATGTGGCATGGAGCCTGCAAGCCCCCGGTGTCAGCGCTACAAGCAAGGTGGTAGCTTTGCCCCCTTTGTAAAGCTGGAGGGCTAGCACATCATAGGCGCTTTGAATAACCCCCTGGATTTGTGATCCTTCCAGGGAAAGCTCAGAGAGCACAAGATTTATTTCTTTCCAATTTAGTGACATGGATACTCCGGTATCAAGAGTATATCAAAACTGACAGACTTTTGAAATTGGCTCAGTTCTCTACCGGTTTTTATATTTCTGTGCTAAAGTTCTCTCTATGGATATAAAAAGTGCGATGCTCCGGTTCCTTAAGTCTCCTTTGGGCCTCATCGTGATGGGTCTTAACATCCTTGGCGCAGCTCTCGCGATGCTTTTATTTCATTTCCCCATTATGGTTGTTTTGCCAGTTTTTATCGTCATTGCCCTGGCAGATGTCATTGTCCTTTTACAGACCGAAACGGGGGCCCGGTCGGTGATTGCGGAGCAGGATCGGGAACGGGCTGAACGGGACGCCCGTATTTTAGGCGGTGTGGCGGCAGCGCGGAAACGGCTCAGCATGCTTCGTTTTGACACAGGACCGGTAAAAGAGGCGGTGGACCAGCTTGTATTTGCAGCGGGACTATATTTAGAAGCTACCGTAAAAGGTTCAGGCCGGGATCCCTTAATAGAGGATGCTATTATTGGTGCCCTTGAAGTTGTGGATGAATATCTGCATCAGATAGATATGATTAAGAGTGAATCGCTGCTTACATCAGGAGAAGGTCAGGATGCCCGTATTAAAGATTTCTCAGCCCATACAGCGGCAATAGTAAAGCAGTCTGTGGAAGAAGTTACCCGCCGGCTCGGGCAGATCGAATCGCAGTAGTTTAGGGGGAGTCCATTGAATAAAAATAAAGCATGGTTTTTGGGTGTCTTTGTATCGATAATGCTGCTAACCGCAATCCCTGGGCCGCAGCTCCAGGCCCTCGATGCGGATCTTGCATCGGTGGAAATTTATATCACCCTCCAGAGCGACGGCAAGGCTGTGGTCCAGCATGCTCTTGAATGGAGGGTGGCCTCTGGTACCATGGGGGGCTTTTATTTTCAGGGAGAAGCGGCCCCCTTTGCCTGGGACCAGGCGCGCTGCTGGGCCGATACTGCCGATGGCAGACGATTACCCCTAGATATCCGTAGAGCTGGTGATAAATGGGATGTGCTTCTTGCCAATTCCCAGCGTCTTTCAGGCACAAGCCACTGGGTGCTCACCTACGGTGCGGATCTTGCCGCCGCAGGCATGCTCAATAGAACCTACAACAGTGAGCGAGGCAACCTCATTGTGTTTAATTGGGCTCCGCCTGTTTGGGATGAGGCATTGGAACACCGTACGATAACAATCATTTTACCGATACCAATAGCCAAGAATGCACAGGGTGATAGCAGGTCTGCGGAGCTGGAAGCATTTGGTTTTGCTACCGAAAAATTTGTAAACGCCAGGAATAAAATCGACTGGTTTGCTGTTCCTGGACAGGATGGTGCATACTACCTGGCGCTGCGTTTCCATGAGGCACCGGTACAAGCGGGCGGCACAAATCAACTGCAATGGTATCTTTCGGAAGATAAGGTTGCCTCCTCTTTCGACCCCTTTTTATCGTCCCGCAGAGGCTCTAAAGAATCTCCGTCTAACCAAGATGATTTGTCAACTCCCAATGAGCCCGCAGGGGGCAAGGAACCACCTACGCCCGCATCCCATCCCATCCTTTTTATCTTTCTCTCAGGCGGGCTTGTTGCCCTGGGGGCCTTTTTATTCCGTAAAAAGGTCCAGGATTTCCCCCGGGTTGTTGCGAAAGCAGAAGGGATAGCCTGGGCAGGGGATTCATGGATACCGCCCCGGCTTGTGGAAGGAACCTATTCGGTTCCAGGCAAGATAGCAGAAAACCTGCATCCCCTCGAAGTAGCCATGCTCTTTGAACTGACACTTCCGCAGATAGTAGCCATTATGATTCAGACCCTGGAAGCACAGGGAACAATAAAATTGATGCAGGAAGCGCCCCTCAGGATCCAGATCCTGAAAAGCCCCTCAGAGCTTGGGGGCGCCATTGAGGCCGCAGACGCCTATGGAGAGCTTTTCCTTAAAGCCTTCGATACCGAGGGCTGGGTCCTGTCGGGCCTTTTGGCAGATTTCTTTGAGGCGGTCATTAAGGGGCTTCAGGAAAAGGTGTGGGACTGCGATATCGAAGCAACCAAGGCCTACTACCGCAAAAAAATGGAAGCTCCGGATGAATCTGATATCGGTAGTACCTCCGCTGCTCGGTCCCAGAGCCGCTTGAGTTCTACCTATTACCCCTATTGGCATTCCTATTATTATCTTCATCATCATCCTGACCATTTTAGGCCCTATGGACTTCCCAAAGAGTTTTCTGGAACCTACGCTGCTTTCATGGCTTCCAGTTCCTGTTTCTCTGGCTGCTATTCGCCAAAGAACCTTTCTGGCACCGCCGAAGCCTGTTACTCTGCCTGTCATAATGCCTGCCATTCGGCATGTCATCAAGCCTGTCATTCTGCCTGTCATAGCGCCTGCCATTCTGCCTGTCATTCAGCCTGCGTTTCAGGGGGCGCCCATTGAAAGGCCCATTGAAAGCCTTTGCGGCAATTACCTCCCCCGCACCGGCGTCCTTAAGCCTTGCATGGATAGATGAATTCTGGAGCCGGGCCGGAGCCTATATTTTTTGCCGTGATCTGGATCAGGTACTGATTTTGCCACCCAACCGGGTGTATCGGACCAATGAAACGGGTATACGACTTCTTACTTTGCTTAAACAGGGCTATTCTATCCAGGATATCAAATTCCCTTCTCCTCAGGCACGGGAAGATACGGCCCGGTTTTTCGGAGACCTGGCAGCCCTGTATCGGGGCGACCGGCCGGTAAATGGAACCCTTTTTGCCCAAACCTACGATTTTCAGTTTACCCAGCTTCCGGTATTGGCTGAATTGGCCCTTACCTATCGGTGCAACAACGCCTGCCGCTTTTGTTATGCAGGCTGTGGCCTTCCAAACGGTACCAGTGCTGCGGAAGCCCAGCACCCGGAACAAGATACGGCTGCCTACAAACGGATTATCGATATCTTTGCTGACCAAGCCCAGGTTCCCTTTTTTTCTTTTACCGGCGGAGAGCCCACCCTTCGTCCAGATCTAGAGGAACTGATTGCCTATGCCCGAACAAAAAATCTTGTGACGAATCTAGTAACCAATGGAACGCTCATTACGGAAGAACGGGCCCAGGCTCTTAAAGCTGCGGGGCTCGGAAGCGCCCAGGTGTCGGTGGAAGGCCCCAGGGCGGATGTGCATGACAGCCTTGTGGGCAGCCACAGCAGCTTTGATGCGACCCTTCGGGGTATTGCGGCCCTGCAGCGGGCCGGTATTCCCACCCAAACCAATACGACCATCACAAGGGATAACATCGATCTGATACCCCTCATGCCCGCCTTCCTTTCAGGGCTTGGTGTCGAGCGCTTTGCCATGAATTTGTTTATACCTACCATACCGGGAGCCGAAGCAGACCGGCTCTTTGTAGCCTATGAGGAAATTGGAGCCCTGGTAGACCGGGTAATGAAAGAAGCCCGTACTCGAGGCATGACCTTTTTTTGGTACAGTCCCACACCCTTCTGCTCCTATAACCCCATAGCCCGAGGGCAGGGAAATAAAAGCTGCGCGGCCCTGGACGGCCTTCTTTCAGTAGCACCCGACGGTTCTGTACTTCCCTGTTCAAGCTGGGATGAGCCCCTGGGCAACGTGCTTGAACAATCCTTTCGAGAGATTTGGTTTGGTTCAAAAAGCGCTTTTTTTAAGGAAAAACATTTTGCTCCCCAGCCCTGCAAAAAATGCCCATCCTTTGTTGCCTGCCAGGGTGCCTGTCCCCTCTACTGGCGCTATACAAAAACCTGTCCGCCGGGTTTGGAACAACTAACGCAGGCAGCTCAGTCTGCCGAAAGGAGTGACTTATGATTCCGGTTTCTGTTCCCTATCGAATTTCGGGTCTGTCTACCGACTCCCGCCTTATTGTGTATTCTATCGTAGCAGTCCTTGGCATACTGATACAGGTTTTTGTTCCCCCGTACAGGACCGCAGGTATTTTTATGATGCTCTTGCCGCTTCCTTTGCTCAGTGCCCGTCCCTGGACTAATAAACCAAAGGATCTAGGAGAAGAGAATTGGCAGGCGGTTACCGATGCGGAAGTGGATCGGATTGCTGAAAACTTTAAGAATGCCCGGAAAATCCGCATCCCCCTCTGGTACCGCCCCGGTTTCGGCATACCCTTTACGATTATCCTGGCGGTTCTCTCCTTTGTGTTTGACCTTGAACGCACTATCCCTGGCATCCTTTGTATGGACGCCCTTATTCTTCTCTGGCCCGCCCTCTATTTTCTCAAAATTATGATTTGGATTCCCCGCCAATTTGAACTGATTATGACCGCCATTCAGGCGGCTCGGACTGTTTCGCTGCCTGCTGGCATTCACTGTACACCCTATCTCCGATTTGACCGTGACAGGGAGGGCCTGCGCATTCCGGAAGACTGCAGGCTCATGTATGAAATCCGCAACAAGCCGGCAGACCTCGTGGGTGTTCAGGTCCAGGTAGCCGTCAATAACGGACCGAACGGCGAAGTTCCCTATATGTATGCGGTCGTGCTGACCCACGGCCAGGGACAGACCTGGAAGAAAATTATCAGCATGGGGCTGGACCATAAATTTGTGGTGGAGCCGGGAGGCGATGAAGACTATGGTACCGTTGTCATCAGGCAAAAAACCGATGACGGGGGCTACCATACCACTAAGGATGACTGCAGAACTTTGATCTATTGGGTAATTCAAATTTTGGAAAAATTGGCATCAAATTGAGGTTCTTTCAAAACTCAGGGAGTTTTGAAAGAACTACCTTGAAATCCGCGATTTAGCGCGACGGTTGCATGCGTTCTATATGAAACAGCATGCAACCGCAAGCAATCGCAAAGCCAATTTCAAAAGTAACCGACTTTTGAAATTGGCATCACATTAAAGAGGAGGATATTTATTGGTTGTTTAACAGACATGGTACCCCCCTGGACATTAGGCAGCCCATAGAGCAAGTTCAGCTTTATACTGAACCAGTAAGTTGTCAAGGATGACCGGCGGAAATACCACTGCGTCTGCCGGTAGTTCTGGGTATGTCTCTCGTACCAGGTTTAACGGTGTATTACCCTTGTAACGATTATACCGGCCGCAATTAAACCACTTTTGGTAGTGCGCTGCTTTTTCCAAAAAATCCTGCTCAGAAGCAAACGTCTCAGCAGCATACAGTTCTTCCTCAATCCACCGATGGGAACTCTCCACATCACTTTGATAGGTCTTTGCTCCCGGTGGGATACGATGATGATGGGCTCCCCAGCATCGTTCGACGAGCTTGGTGAATATCGTGACCTTAGTGCTGTTCCATGGGGCGGTAAACTCCGTCCCGTTGTCCGTTTGCACCACTGACCCCTCAAAACGAATCCCATACCGCTGAAAATGCTCATGAAGGGTGAGCAGAAACAGTGATGCGTTGGTGACACTCTTTTCCCGCCCATAGGCAATAAAGAGGGCCCCGGTACGAACACAGCGGGCGGTAAACTGGTATTTGGGTAGGTTATGCCGGCGATATTCCTCATACAACTCGGGAATGTCATCCAGATATTTTACATCCACCTGGAGCTTCTCCATGGCTTTCAGCCGCTGCTTCACCAGCCGTAAGTCTCGTTTCTTCTCCACCACCTTTCGCTGCGGCCGTAATAATCCTTCAGCCCGGAGTATTTTCAGTACCGTCGTTACACTCACCGGTAGCTCTAATTCTTGCTTCAATCGCGTTGCACTCTTTCGTTTGCCTGCCCGCTGCAGTTCCTCTACTGCTTGCTTAAGCTTAAAGCGTATCCAGGGCTTCGTGGCTCGAGGACTGGTGTGTGGCCGGCGGCTCTGTTCGACAAGTCCTGCCTTCTTCTCTGCTTCATACCGCCTCACCCACTTCCTCACCGTCTTTACGGTCGTCCCATACTGATGAGCGGTAGGCTTAATACCATGCTCTAAAGCGGCTTCTACCAGCTCAAGCCTTGCTGCATACCGGTCTTTACTTATCTTGATAAACTCGTAATACTTCTTCTCGTACATTGGTACCC
>JAIWNU010000223.1 GCA_020216655.1 Treponema sp.
CTGCTTTGTCGATTCCCTAATACCGCTAATAATCCGTACCAAGTTTTCTTTCATGGTTTCCATGGAGCGGGCTAGATCTCCAATTTCGTCTCCGCGGCGCAAAGATGCCTCATCAAGCGTAATATAAAGCCGGCCTTGGGCTATTTCTGAAGCATAATCGGCGGTCCGCAAAATAGGCTTTGTAAAGGACCGTGCGATCACCAAAGTCAACACAAAAGCGACCACAAGGCTCAAAAGGCTGACAAATACGAGAAGAGCCCCAAACTGGTACAGAACATCGTAAATATCTGAAAGGGGACCAAAGCTCACAATACGCCAGCTTGTTCCGGGAACAACTTTGGATGTGAGATAATAGCCTGTTTTAGTATCTAGGCCGTAAAATTCATTTTTTGAAAGCACATTTTGTTTAAATCTAGAAATAGCAGGAAGATCAAAAATAAGGCCCTTAAGCACCTGCTAACTGTTCTCATGGGTAATAAAAACACCAGCGTTGTTAATAAGATAGCTTTTACCATGTTCAGAAATCTTTTTTGAACCAATGATGGTGCTCACCTGGTCTATAACCATATCCAGACCAATAACCCCCAGATCCTTGCCGTTAATTTGCTTTATTTTTAAAGCCCCGGTAACCACCAATTTCCCGGTTATAAGATCCAGATAGGGCTCGGTAAAGATAACATCCGTCGCAGCAACCGCCTGCTGGAACCAGGGCCGCGAAGCCTGGTCATAATCTGCCGGCGGTTTCCAGCCCGTGGCTTCATATACAAAACCGCCATTTTTATAGGGAACCATATCCATAAGGTATATTGATGAAAGATCCTGGTCTGCTTTTTTTAAGGCCCCCAGCATGGATACAGCGGTTGGTTCGTTCAGATTCGCATACGCAAATACGGGTCCAAGATTTTTAAGCAAAGCCCGCTTTACATCCATCCAGGCGGTAATTTCCTGATTTATAAGCCTAATGGTAAGGAGGGATTTATCCTGCAATTCCTGGTCCAGGTTGCTTTTAAAAAGGACATTTACCATGGATGAAATTGCCAAGACAACAACGACTAAAAGCAATAAAATTAATCCAATAAGCCGGGTGGCAATACTAATCCGTCGTTTGCGGGTCATAGCGCTCCTCCAGTATATCTAATTATAAGCCACAGAAATAAAAAGTGCAAAAAAAAGGACAATCCCTCGAAAAAGAGGGACTGTCCTTTAATAAGGTAGCTACTTCAAAACTTTTTGAGTTTTGAAAACACCATAGTTTTTATAGAACTTCACTTATTAGATAGAAAGCAGCTCTGCGTAGGCTTCCAGCGCACTGTCTCCTGAATTTCCGGCCAGCACCTGTTTGGTGAGGACTTTGCCAAGCTGGACACCCTCCTGGTCGAAACTATTGAGGTTCCAGGCAAAACCCTGAAACATAACCTTATTTTCAAAATGTGCAAGCAGGGCTCCCAGGGCCTGCGGAATGAGCGTTTTGCCGTAAATGAGGCTGGAGGGCCGCCCGCCGGGGAATTCCTTGTTTTTATTCTGGTCATCCTTGCCTTTGGCAAAGGCAACTATCTGGGCTGCCAGGTTGGCCTTTAATTTAGTCTGGCTTGTGGACCCGTCTACTTCCACATCATCCTGCCGCTGACTTTCCTGAAAACCAATAAACTGGAGGGGTACAATATCGGTGCCCTGATGGAGGAGTTGGTAGAAAGAATGCTGTCCGTTGGTACCCGGCTCGCCGAATACTACCGGGCCAGTCGCATAATGGAGCGGCTCTCCGTTCCGATTAACCCGTTTGCCATTGGATTCCATATCGAGCTGCTGCAAATGGGCCGGGAAACGGGACAGGGCCTGGCTGTAAGGAAGAATCGCCGTAGAAGGATAACCAAGGACATTCCGTTCCCAAAGACCGATGAGGGCATCTAGGAGGGCTGGATTTTTCTTAATATCCTTTTCCAGGGCGGATTTATCCGCTTCGTGGGCCCCTTCCAGAATGGCAGCGAAGGTCTCAGGGCCGAATGCTAAGGAAAGAATGACACCCCCCACCGCGGAGGTAGAAGAATAACGTCCTCCGATAAAATCATCAATATAGAAGGAATCAAGGTAATCGCTGTTGTGGGCCAGGGGACTCGTCTCGCTGGTAACAGCAACAAGATGCTTGGCAGGGTCCAGGCCTGCGGCCCGCAGTTTTGCCTTAACAAACAGTTCGTTTGCCAGAGTCTCCTGGGTTATCCCGCTTTTAGAAACTAATACAAAAAGGGTGCGTTTCAGATTGAGCTGGGAAAGGACCTGGGAAGCGTCATCGGGGTCCACGTTAGAAATAAAGGCAGCCTTCATTTTGCGTTTCCCGTTCCGATCAGCCCAGTTTTCCAGGGCAAGATAGAGTGCCCGGGGCCCCAGGTCAGAACCGCCAATACCTATCTGAACGACCGTATCAAAAGAAGCTTCCCGGTGAATTTTTCGGGCAAATTCGGAAAACCGTTTGAGCTCCCCGGCATAAAACTGGCCCAAATCTTTGCCTTCGTGTAAAACCGGCGCACCCAATTGCCCCCGAAGCAGGTGATGGAGCACTTTCCGTTTTTCGCCGGTGTTCATCACTTCGCCATTCAAAAGCAGCTTGTACTTTTCTATCAGTTCCTGCTCGTCTGCCAATTCCTGTAAAACCTGCAGAGTAGCCTCATTAACCGCTTTAGCAGCATAGGAATAGGTAAGGCCGCCGGCCATAGGAACCCGGTAGGCTTTAACACGGTCGGCATTAAGTTCCTTTTTAAAATCAAAAGCTTTTCCTTGTGGAGCCAGGGCAAGCAGCTTTTTATATGCCCCTGCGGCATCGAGATTCTGATACTTTGGCATAGTAACTCCTCGTTATCTCAGTCTTCTAGTTCTGGTATTTTTTCCCTCATTTGGGCCATAAAGTCTTCGCCGGTCACCCCTTCACGCAAACAAACAAAAACCGTATTGTCCCGGCCTGCTATTGTTCCCAGCACATCGTCCAAGGCCAGGTTGTCCACCGCCAGGGCTACCGAATCTGAATGACCGCTGTAGGTCCTGATAACCACCATATTGCCGGACCAATCAATGGAAACATAGCCTCTTAAAAAATCATGAACATAGGTGCGCTCATGTTCCTGCCGGTCGTCTTCCCCAGGCAGGGTATACACGTATCCGTTGTGGCCATCAGAGATCTTCCCCACCTTGAGCAGCTTCAGGTCCCTGGAAAGGGTTGCCTGGGTAACCATGAAGCCTTCCTTTTGCAAGTGGCCAAGAAGGATTTCCTGAGACTCGATTCGATAGGTTTTTATCAATTTGCGAATTGCTTTAAGACGGGCTAGTCGTTCTTTCACCGATTTCTCCGCTTCGTTGCCGAATAATTATACCAATTACCTGTATAAAGATACAATGTTGTCCCTAATTGTGCAAGACCTCTTTACAAATTAAGGGGCAACGCAGAAACTCTACCAAGGGTTCCGTTAAAAAAACAGGCTTTAATGCCGATATATTTACTAATAAATACATGGAACAGGAACGTGATACTAACAAAACCAATCAAAAAACTCAAGTAGAGCCTCAGCAGGCTACCATTACGGGCTTCCATGAAAACGATGGCAAGATTGTTATCAACATAGATGAGTCAAAACTGACTGCCCGCGCAGATTTTTATCCTCCTATTGGAGACGGAAAGCCCCTTACCCCCGATTATATTGCCTCAATGCTTGATACCCTCCAAATTACCTATGGGGTCAATTGGGACATTATTCAAGATACGGCCCTTGAATGCAATCTTAATCGAAAGGTAATAAAAGATGTCATTATCGCCCAAGGATTAGCACCGGTTACTGAAATACCCGATTATTTTGAACTCGATGAGGCCATTAACACCGCAAATAAGACATACCTAAGTGGGGCTTCTCAAATCGATTATCGAAACATTGCATCCTATATTGTGGTAAAAAAAGACCAGGTATTGGCCCGGCGAAAGGAACGTGTCCCCGGCGCAGAGGGAAAAACCATACAGGGCGAAACTATACCAGCTCCGGTACAGCGGCCAGAAACCTATTCGGCCGGCAAAAATGTGCTGCAAAAAGATGATGTGATCGTCGCCGCCTGTGACGGCCGGCTTGTCATACAAGACAGGGTTCTCCAAATTGATGAAATTCTCGAAGTAAAAGGATCAGTAGGTTATGGCACGGGGCATATTATTTTCCCCGGAGACGTCATATTAGATGGCAATGTGGCAGACGGTTTTAAGGTGTATTCCGGCGCATCTATTATTGCGAAACAAACCTTCGATGCCACCGATGTCATTGCGAAAAAGGATCTCATCGTTGCAGGCGGCATTATCGGCCGGGGACAAAACTCAATTAAGGTTGGAGGAACCGTTAAGGCAAAATTTATTCAGAATTGCCGCCTGGCTGCGAAGGGAGCCATTCAGGTAAGCAGTGCGGTGGTCAATTCGACAATCTATACCTTTGACATGCTTGATCTGGGCGATAAGGGCAGAGTAATTGGGGGCGAAATCTTTTCCATCCATGGCCTTAGGGCGGCCAGCATTGGTTCTGAAACGGGAAAGACAACCAAAATTCACTGCGGTATCGATGTTTCAGTCCAGCAGGAAATAGACAGGCTGAATGAACAATTTAGGATTCTTACCCAAAAAAATCAAAAAATAAACGAACTGCTTAAAAACCCAGCGATAGATCAACGCAAAATTGCGGAGTTAAAGCAATTTCAGAAGCAAATTGAAAAAAACATGACTGATATTTCAACAAAATTGACTGATTTGCTGCCAAAATTAAATGCAGATGAAAACGCCTCGGTTAGCT
>JAIWNU010000224.1 GCA_020216655.1 Treponema sp.
GGGGAAAACCGCTCATCCCGTGGCTCCCTGTCATAAGGTATGGGGCTTGACCGGTCTATTTCTCGCAGGCCCGCTATAAGCTTTTCCATACGCGCCGCGGCCGCTTCGTAATGATTGGCAAGCTCTTCTTGCCGGGCAAGCTTTTCAAGACAGTAGGCCAGTGCCAGGGCCCCGGCCACGTTTTCCGTCCCCGGCCGCTGTCCCCATTCCTGCTCGCCCCCACGGCTCAGGACCGTCAGGGGCCGCCGCAGGTACAAAAGCCCGATGCCCCGGGGGCCCCCCAGCTTGTGGGCGGAGATGGCTGCCGAATCGATGCCGCTGTTTGCAAGCGAGAAGGGCACCTTGCCGATTGTTTGGACCAGGTCCGCGTGGATATGAAGCGGCGGCCCCGGAAGCTCCCGCACCCTCCGCACAATGCTTGGCACATCGGTGATGGCGCCGGTTTCATTGTTAACCGCCATGAGGGCGAGCATCCTGACCGTAATGTCCCGTTCTTTAGCTTTTTCCAGGGCCTGCAGTACCCTTTCCTCAGAAACGCGCCCATCCTGTTCTGGCTGTACCGGCATGACCGGTATGCCAAGCCGATGGAGCATTTCTGCATTCTCCCGTACCGAAGGATGCTCGGTAGCCCCATAGAGGAGTCCAGCCTTTCCGTTCCGTACCAAAAGGGTTTGTAGGACGATGCTGTTCGATTCAGTCCCGCCGGAGGTAAAAATGAGCTGTTCTGGTTTTACAGCCAGCACCGCGGCACAGCGTTTCCGTGCATCTTCAAGAGCCTGACGGCCCTCCCGGCCTTCCCGGTGCCGGGAAGAGGGATTTCCGAAGGGACTGCGGGCAATAATATCGAATATTTCGGGAAAGGGCGGCGTGGTAGCTGCCCAGTCAAAATAGGTACGCTTCATCCCCTGCATAGTATCTAAAGGGTCCCGCTCAGACAAGGTCCCGCTCAGACAAGGTCCCGCTCAGACAAGGTCCCGCTCAGACAAGGTCCCGGCCAGGACCGCAATATCAATGTTAGCCGCGGCTTATAAAAATTACTATATATAAAAATGAGTTGACGAAGCCTTACCTTTATGCAATGATATGTTCACTATGAGTGATGATAAAGCATGCGCCGATGAAATGATAGAAGAGATTTCCCGAAAGCTTAAAGTCTGTGGTCACCCGGTACGGCTTAAGCTCCTCTGTCTCATTCACCACCAGGGAGAGCCCTGTGTTACGAATCTTTGGACCTGTCTCGGAGAAAGCCAGCCCGTTATCAGCCAGCACCTAGCGGTTTTGAAAGAGAACCGAATTGTCGACTCCACGGTGCAGGGAAACAAACGCATTTACACAATTGTTGATCCCTTTATTCTTAATCTGGTGTCCAAAATCGTCACAAAAAAAGTAGACTGAACCGGTCCTTTGTCCGCCCCCTCTTGCAAAAATTTACAAAAAAAACTACAAGATAGTATCATTTTTGCATAAATATACGGAGCAAGGGTATGCTGGTATTGAAATTTGGCGGCACATCAGTCGGATCCCCCCAGGCGATCCGGAGTTTAGTTTCTATCGTACAGGATGATGAACACCGGGGCCGGGTCAGGCTTGTGGTGGTTTCTGCGTTTTCCAAGGTTACCGATACCCTGATAGACATGGCAAAGAAGGCCGAAGCAGGCGATCGGTCCTATGCAGCCATGGTAAGCTCTCTCAAAACGCGGCACCTGGAAACAGTTGCAGAGCTCATTCCGCCACAGGATCAAAAGCCGGTACAAGATTATATTGATGAACAGTGCGCGAGCCTTGAGCATATTCTAGACGGGGTCGCGGCCATCGGAGAGCTGTCGCTTAAAACCCTGGACCTCGTGATGAGCTTTGGTGAGCGGCTCTCGGCCTTTATTATCGCCCAGGTGTTTAGTTCCGCAGGCAAGAAAGCGGAATATCTCGATGCCCGTCAGGTTGTCCGAACCGATGACCAGTTTGGTTCCGCCCGTTTCCTGCCGGAAGAAACCTATCCCCGCATCCAGGCCTACCTCTCAGGCCATGAAGCTCTGCAAATAGCCACCGGCTTTATCGGTTCCACCGCAGAGGGAAAAACAACCACCCTCGGCAGGGGCGGTTCGGACCTTTCGGCCGCTATTTTCGGCGCCGCCCTCGGGGCAGAGGAGATTGAAATTTGGACCGATGTGGACGGTATCCTCACGAGCGACCCAAAGCTTGTTTCCAATGCCTTCCGTATCGATTCTATCTCTTACCAGGAGGCCATGGAACTTTCCCACTTTGGCGCTAAGGTCCTTCATCCTCCCACGGTCCGGCCGGCCCTGGAAAAGGGTATTCCTATCCGGATCAGAAACACCTTTAATCCTTCCTGCCGGGGAACCCTGATTGCAAACCAGGTGCCTCCCAGCCCCTATCCGGTACGGGGCATCAGCTCCATGCGGGACATAGCCCTGATCCGCATTCAAGGGTCCGGCATGGTCGGCGTGGCAGGCTTTTCTTCCCGGCTTTTCGGCAGTCTCGCCCGGAAAAAGATAAATATCATTCTCATTACCCAGGCATCCAGCGAGTATTCTATCTGTTTTGCCGTGCTCCCCAAGGATGCGCTCCAGGCTGCCGCTGCTATTAAAGAGGAATTCGAAGTTGAAATTGCCCATGGCGCCATAGATGCGCCGGTTATCGAAAAGGACCTTTCTATCGTAGCGGTGGTGGGCGAGCGGATGAAAAGCACCCCCGGTATCGCCGGCAAGGTGTTCCATGCCCTGGGCCGGAACGGCATTAACATTGTGGCCATTGCCCAGGGGTCATCGGAGCTTAATATATCCGCCGTCATATCCCGCTCCGACGAAGGCAAGGCCCTGAACGCAATCCATGACGCTTTTTTCCTTGCGGGCCTTAGGACGGTCAACCTGTTTTTGGTCGGTACGGGGCTTATCGGCGGCACCCTGCTTGAACAAATTGCAAGCCAGCAGGAGATACTGGCCGATGAACATAAAATCCGCATCAACCTGATTGGGGTGGCCAATTCCAAAAAAATGCTCTTCGATCCAGAGGGCATAGACCCGGGGAAAGCCTTGCAAAAACTGGAACAGGGAGAGCCCATGGACCTGGACCAGTTCATCAACAGGATAAGGACCTTGAATCTTCCCAATTCGGCCTTCTGTGACTGTACCGCCGCTGACCAGGTTCCCGCCCGCTATTTGGAACTCCTTAAAAGTGCGATTCCCGTGGTGACCCCCAACAAGCGGGCCAATGCGGGGGCCCTTTCCTACTACCAGGCCCTCACGAGCTATTCCCGCGAACGGGGGATCCCGTATCTCTATGAAACAACTGTCTGCGCAGGGCTTCCGGTTATTTCTACAATTCACGACCTTGCCCTGTCGGGGGACCGGATACGGCGGATAGAGGCGGTGCTTTCCGGTACCCTCAGCTATATTTTTAACAATTTTGATGGCTCGGTGCCCTTTTCGGCTCTGGTTCGGCAGGCGAAAGAGAAGGGCTATACCGAACCGGATCCGCGGGATGACCTCAATGCCATGGATGCGGCCCGCAAGGCCCTGATACTGGCCCGGGAATGCGGCATAAATCTTGAGTTTGATCAGGTTCACATCGACCCGATTCTGCCACCAGAGTGTCTTGCGGCTCCCACGGTGGATGCCTTTTTTGCCGAGCTTGAAAAGGCCGACAGCCTCTTCGAGGAACGCCGCAAAAAAGCTGCCGCGGAAGGTAAGGCCCTCCGCTATGTGGCGGTTATAGAACGGGATGGGGCCCGGCTCTCCCTGCGGGAAGAACCTTCAGGGAGTCCCTTCCGATCCCTCGTGGATGCGGACAACATTGTGGTTATCACCAGTGACCGCTATCGGGTGCTTCCCATGGTAATTAAGGGTCCCGGCGCGGGCGCCCAGGTTACCGCTGGCGGCGTGTTTGCAGATATTGTCCGGATAGCCCGGACCTTGGTGTAACCATTTTACAAACGGCTAAAAATAATTGCGGGAATATTGATGATTATTACACGTCAGCCCGCAGAAGGAGGCTCTCTATGCCGATTGCGGAGGCGATTAAAAAAGCCCAGGAATCCGGTTCCTGGATACGGAAAATGTTCGAAGAAGGCGCGGCCCTTAAAAAACAATATGGGGCTGACAAAGTTTTCGATTTTTCTATCGGGAACCCTGATGTAGAGCCTCCCGAGGCCTTTCACAGGGCCCTCTTGGAACTCGTGACCGAGGACGCCCCTGGTTCCCACGGCTATATGCCCAATCCGGGCTTTTCCGATGTGCGGGAAGCGCTGGCCCAGAAGGCGGGCTGGGAACACCAGGTTCAGATTGATGGCTCCCATATCGTGATGACCGTGGGCGCCGCTGGCGGCCTTAACGTGGTTCTTAAGGCAATCCTGAACCCCGGCGACGAGGTTGTAGTTCCTAAGCCCTATTTTGTGGAGTACGGTTCCTATATCTCAAATCACGGGGGCCGCATGGTCCTGGTCCCTTCTACGGCGGATTTTGACCTGGATGTTTCCGCTATCGAATCTGCCTTAACCGAGAGGACCGCGGCGGTTCTCATCAATTCGCCCCATAACCCGACGGGCCGGATTTATCCCGCAGCCACCATCGGCGCCCTGGCGGATGTCCTGCGCCGCCACGGCGCGACAACTGGCCGTTATCCCTACCTAATTGCCGACGAGCCCTACCGGGAAATCGTATACGGCGGCCGGCAGGTCGCGCCGATCCTCTCAGCCTACGAAGAATCCATCGTGGTAACAAGTTATTCCAAAAGCCTTTCTCTCCCCGGGGAAC
>JAIWNU010000044.1 GCA_020216655.1 Treponema sp.
CTTATGATAGATACCAGCACCATATTCAGCAGCCTGAATAAGGTTTTTTCCCAGGGGATAATAGAAGACCAAACTATAGATGACATTAAAAAATATGTCCCTCAGAATCGATTAGGTGAACTCAAACAAGCCCAGGATATCATGGCCCTCCAAACTGAAACGAGGATAGTCATAGCTAAAATTCAAGATGTACGAACCAAACAACTTTTACAATTATTACAATATTTCCGTATTGGAATTATTGCCATAACTCCCCTCTTCTTTCTTATGCTGCTCCTCTTTATTATTACCGACCGATATATCAATAAAATCCTGCTCGCTTCAAAAAACATGCTATTACATTTTCATCAGGTACTGCTCACGGGAGACACAGGTCCAGAGGGTCATAAATCAGTACAGTCGGTCCCTTATTATAGGGAAATTCAGGATATGGGGAGTTTCTTCCAGCTCAATCTGGATTTGATGAACCTGATTCAGGAACTCCTTACGATGGATCTCAGTTTTTCCATAGAATCTTTTATAGACCAATTTGGCTCTGTTTTCTGTTCAGATAAATACCAGCACATTCTTCCCTGCGATCGGTTTTCCCTATCTATCTATCATAATCACCAAAATCAACTCGTAGCATTTCATGCCACAGTTAGGGGCGATTATCCAGTTTTTCTTAAAAAGGGTTTCAAGCAGGATCTTTCTGAAACGTCGCTCAAAAAAATAATAGACCAACGGAAACCTTACAGAATCATTAACCGGCTGACCGAAAAAGATACACTATCTTCACGATTGCTTTTGCAGGAGGGAATTCGTTCAAATCTTACCGTTCCTATCATGGTAAACCAACGGCTTTTTGGCTTCCTGTTTTTTGCCCACCGGCAGCAGGATATCTATACCGATGAAATGGGTAAATTTGCCAGCCTTGTTTCCAATATTATCCGCTCCCGGGTGTTTTATTCCTATGCACTACAAAAAACTCTTTCCGTCTTTGGGGATGGAATTGTTAACATTGTAGAATTTAAAGACGATGAGACCGCGGATCATACCCGACGGGTTTCCCTTTACTCAGCTTTGATCGCCGATGTGCTCCGGGAACAGGGACAAATAACCCCTCAGAAAGCAGACGAAATCCGAGAATATGCGCCGCTGCACGATATAGGCAAAATCGGCATCCCCGATTCTATTCTGCTTAAGCCGGGACCATTAACTGCAGAAGAATGGTCTGTCATGAAACAGCACCCACTAATCGGAGGGAAACTGATAAAAAACGCTAACCAACAGTTGGTGAACCAGCTCGGATTCGGACTACTCCATACAGCTTATAACATTATTGTTGACCACCATGAATGGTGGAACGGCACGGGCTATCCCCAGGGCAAAAAGGGTATGGACATTTCAATAGAAGGCCAGATTGTTGCTATAGCCGATGTCTTCGATGCCCTTTCCACAAAGCGGCCCTATAAGGAAGCCTTTCCAATAGATAAATCTCTTGAAATGCTTACAGAGCAGACGGGGACCCACTTTAATCCGGAACTCATAAAGATATTCACTGCACAACGTCAGCAGATCTATGCTATTTATCAGGAACATTATGTATTTGGATAAGCTCTATACTCCCTGCACACTTTGTCCCCGCAACTGCGGTGTGGATCGCACAAGCGGACAGCGGGGTTATTGCGGAGAAAGCTCAGAACTCCGTATTGCCGTAGCCAACATACACCGGGGCGAAGAGCCGCCCCTCACCGGCCTTGGCGGATCGGGAACTATTTTTGTAACCGGCTGCACCTTGGGCTGCGCTTTTTGCCAGAACTGGCAGGTTTCCCACAGCGGCATGGGCAAAGTTGTCAGCACCGATGAATGTGCGCAGATTTGCCTTGAACTGCAAAGAGCCGGAGCGGAGAACATCAATATAGTTACCGGAAGTCATTCCATTCCCGCTTTAGTCTCCAGTATTACGCGAGCCCGTGAACTGGGGCTTGAAATCCCCGTTTTATGGAATTCTTCGAGTTACGAATCGGTCCATGCACTTAAACAGGCAGAAACCATGATCGATGTATATCTGCCGGATTTAAAAACCTTAGACAGCGATTTTTCAGGCCGATATTTTAATGCTCCCGATTATCCAGCGGCAGCTACAGCAGCAATTACTGAGATGATCAAGCAAAAGAAGCTTCGGTATGGCCCCTGCAGAACTGCGGTTCGTGCCGCACAGGAGGGAAAACCAATCGATCCAGACTGGCCACTTGTCTTGGAATCGGGGGTTATTATCCGCCATCTGGTACTACCTGACCGACTGGAAGATACCCGGGCAGTACTCGCATGGTTTGCCGAACACGCAAAGGGCAAAGCCCTGCTCTCTCTTATGACCCAATACACTCCTATCAAAAGCCCCAAGAACCGGTATGCCGGAGAACTTCCTAACCGTTTTGTTAATGATAAAGAATACTATACGCTCCAGGAGTGGCTGGAAGAATACGATATAGAGGACGGATTTTATCAGGAACTGGTCCCCGATGATTCATGGCTCCCCGATTTTACCAGGACCAACCCCTTTTCCTCGGAACTTTCAGTCCCCATATGGCACTGGAGCAAGGGTTTTCTATAAAACAGATATATTTTTATTTACAAAACCGTTTTACCATATCTATACTCATGGTATAATACCAGAGCACATTCAATGTTCTGCACCATAGGGGAGGGGGTATGCGTATTTTAGACCCAAAAAAAAGGCTCACAGGGATTGCCGTTCCGCTCGGTGCTCTTAGAAGCAATAAGAGTATTGGGGTTGGAGAATTCCCTGATTTAGTAGAATTAGCTCAGTTCTGCAAGACTATTGGAGTAGAGCTGATTCAACTGTTGCCGGTCAACGATTCTGGGTTTCAAAGTTCGCCGTACAGCGCACTCACCGCGTTTGCGCTCCATCCCATCTATCTCCGTATCGGAGACCTGCCGGAAAGCCACGGATTTGAAAAGCAATTACAGGAGATAAAGGACCAATTCGAAGGGCTCGACCGTTTTGCATACGGTCCATTGCAGGATGCAAAATTAGCCTTGCTTCGGGATATCTTTAATAAAAAGAAACATGACATCCTTGCTGCAGCAAAAGCAGGCCAGCCCCTCCACTCCTGGATCTTAGAAAATCCCTGGATAAAAGATTACGCGGTGTACCGCAGGCTCAAGGATCTCAACCACGGAGCCCATTGGAAAGAATGGAAGCAATTCAGAGACATAGATGCAAAAACCATCGATAGCCTCTGGAGCAATCCCGATTATCACGAAGAGCATTTATTCTGGGTCTGGGTACAGGAAGCCCTGGATCGGCAGTTCCGCCAAGCTGCAAAGACAATCCATGATATGGGCCTCATCCTCAAAGGAGATATCCCCATATTGATGAACGAAGACTCCGCAGATGTCTGGGCCCATAGCGGGTTTTTTAACCGTGATCTGTCCGCAGGAGCACCTCCGGAACCGCTTAATCCTCTGGGACAAAACTGGCAGTTCCCTACCTATAACTGGGAAGCCTTAGCAAAGGCTGGTTACTCCTGGTGGATCGACAGGCTCAGACTGGCTGACCGTTACTACAGTGCATACCGAATAGACCATGTGCTGGGATTCTTCCGTATATGGTCGAGCTCCCGCCGCGATATTTCAGCCACCCTTGGCCGCTTTGTACCTTCGGTGCCTATTACAACAGAAGAACTAATGAACCTGGGATTTGACAGTGCCCGGATTCGCTGGCTTTCAGAGCCCCATATTCCCAGCTCAGAAATGTATGAAGCTATGAAGGGAGACCCTGCAACCGAGGCGGCAGTACGGAAGGCATCTGTTAAAGCATTGAACCAGATTGGCAACGAAGAGCTTTGGCTGTTTAAAAACGAAATAACGGGGGAAATCGATATTGAAAAGCTCGATATACATCCCCTCCTAAAAGAATACTTTCAGAAGGTTTGGAGAAACAGGGTTTTAGTACCCCAGGGAGACGGAACCTATTGCCCAACCTGGACATATTGGGACACGAGGGCATTTCCCACCTTATCCGAAACGGAACGGCGAAATCTGGAAAACCTCATTCAACAAAAACGTAATGAATCGGAACAATTATGGGAAGATCAGGGGCGTACCATTTTGTCGGTCCTTACGTCTTCCACCGGTATGATTCCCTGCGGAGAAGATTTGGGAGCAATTCCCCCCTGCGTTCCCAAGGTACTGCAGGAATTAGGAATTTTGGGCCTTAAAATTGTCCGATGGACCCGGCGCTGGGGAGAATGGGGCGAGCCCTATATTCCCTTTAGTGAATATCCAGAACTTTCTGTCTGCACCCCCGCAGTTCATGATACATCCACGGTCCGGCAATGGTGGGAAAACGAAGTCGACCGGGAACAGTTTAAGCAGTTTCTTAACGAACCATCGTTGCAAGGCCGGTATAATTCAGATACGGCCCGCATTCTCTTGGGTCACATCATAGAATCCACATCACGGTTCTGCATATTCCAAATTCAGGATTTGCTGCATCTTTCCCCGCGGTGGTATTCGCCGAATCCTGAGGATGAACGGGTCAATGTACCTGGAAGTGCCAACGATTTTAACTGGACATACCGGCTGCCCGGCACAATAGAACAACTGCAAGCAGATAAGGAGCTCATTAAGAGCTGCAAGGATCTTACATCTAGACGCTGAGCCATACTTATAAATTTTTTATAAAAGGACAGAATTATGAAAGAACTGGAAATACAACTTTATTCTCTGCGAATGCAGAATAATGGTCTTGATTACCCTGCCAATACCGGAATGCCCGGAAGTAATTTCCGAGCAGACACTTTCTATGCCATTAGAGAATTTCATGTGGCCAAGGATGTACGGGATACTTACGGACTGGACAAAGCCCTTTTTGCAATCCGCGGCAATGTAATATTCGCCGACTTTAAAACGGTACGGGAATTCGCCCAGAAAATAAACAGTACGATCAATCCGGAAATACACCCCGAGCGGTACATAAAAGCGGGCAAACTCAATGCCATGGGCCTTATCGACGAAATTCTCCACTATGTAACAGCCCTGTACCGGGAAAAGGCCTGTTCTACGGTTTTACAGACCACCATGCAAGCCCTGGAAAAAGAGCTTGGCACAAAAAAGTTGGTTAAACTCATCCATACCTTTGTGGAGCTTTTCCCTCCCCAATCGGTATACGAAGGAAAACAGTCTATAGAAAACTACCTTGCGGACAGCGAAGAAGGGATACCGAACCGGCTTTTAGTCCTGGAAGAACTGATACTCCTCAGGCTTGCCAATGAAAACCCCGCCTTTGAACCCTTTGCCTTTATGTTTTCCGATAAAACCTTAAGCGCCGCTACTGAATACAATCAGGCGGTGGAAGTAATTAAAGCCCACTTGGCCACCCTTCCCCACTTTGGTCCCGATGACCAGAACCTTTGGGACCTGTTGCGGAGCCCTGCGGTGGCTGAACCTTATTCACTGACGGGACAGCTTGAATACATCAGGAAAAAGTGGGGGCTCCTGATTGGAAAATATCTTATCCGACTCTTAACCAGTCTTGATGTCATTAAAGAAGAGGAAAAACCCAGCTTTTTTGGTATGGGCCCCGGGCCAACAAGGGCGTACATTTACAATGAATTAGAACATGAATACGAAAGATTCTCGGAAGACCGGGAATGGATGCCCCGTACGGTTCTTATGGCCAAAAGCACCCTGGTCTGGCTGTACCAGCTTTCCCAAAAATACAACAGGCCCATACACCGGCTGGACCAGATACCCGACGAAGAGCTGGACGAGCTGGCCCGGAGGGGTTTTACCGGCCTGTGGCTCATAGGACTCTGGGAACGAAGCCAGGCAAGCCGTGAAATAAAGCGGCGCTGCGGAAATCCAGAAGCAGCGGCCAGCGCATACAGCCTGTATGATTATGACATTGCGTCCGAACTGGGCGGCTGGGAAGCATTAGAAAACCTGAGGAACCGTTGTGCATGGCGGGGAATACGGCTCGGATCAGATATGGTACCGAATCACACCGGTATAGACTCCCGCTGGGTCATGGAACATCCGGACCGCTTCCTCCAGCTCCGCCATTCCCCCTTCCCCAGCTATACCTTTAACGGAGAAAATCTATCCAATCGGGAAGGCATTGGTATTTATCTCGAAGACCATTATTACAGCCGTTCCGACGCAGCGGTGGTATTTAAACGGGTAGATTTCCGTACCGGAGACACCCGGTACATCTATCATGGCAATGACGGAACCTCTATGCCCTGGAATGATACAGCCCAGATAGACTTCCTGAATCCCGAAGCACGAGAAGCGGTCATTCAAACCATTATCGGGGTTTGTAAACAGTTCCCCATCGTCCGTTTCGACGCAGCCATGACGCTGGCAAAAAAACACATACAGCGGCTGTGGTATCCCGAACCGGGGTCAGGAGGAGACATTGCAAGCAGGGCAGAATACGGGCTCACGAAGGAAGAATTTGATAAACGTCTTCCCAATGAATTCTGGCGGGAAGTGGTCGACCGCTGCGCTGTAGAAGCACCGGATACACTCCTGTTGGCTGAAGCCTTCTGGATGATGGAAGGGTACTTTGTACGCACATTAGGCATGCACCGGGTGTACAATTCAGCTTTTATGAACATGCTTAAAATGGAGGAAAATGCCAAATACCGGGCAACTATAAAGAACACCCTGGAATTTGACCCCCAGATTCTCCAGCGTTTTGTTAACTTTATGAACAACCCCGATGAAGAAACGGCGGCAATACAATTCGGCAGGGGAGATAAATATTTCGGCGTTTGCACCCTCATGGCAACCATGCCCGGCCTCCCCATGTTCGGCCACGGGCAAATTGAAGGCTTTGAAGAAAAATACGGCATGGAGTACCGCAGGTCCTACCGGGAAGAAGCCCCTGACCAGGATCTGATAGCCCGGCATGAGCGGGAAATTTTCCCCCTCCTTAAAAAACGCCGGCTTTTCGCAGGCAGCGAAAACTTTGCTCTTTACGACCTCTATACCCCCGACGGTTCAGTAAACGAGAATGTCTTTGCCTATTCAAACCGGCTGGGAGAAGAGCGGGCCTTAGTTTTTTACAACAACAGCTTCCACAGGGCTTCTGGCTGGATACGTAATGCGGTTCCTAGCAGCCAAAAAGGGCCTGGAGGAGTAAAGGTAAACCAGCAAAGAAACCTTGCCCAAGCCCTTGGGCTCAGCAATAAGCCCAATTCATTTACCTTGCTGCGGGAACAGCGCTCAGACCGTTGGTTTATTAGATCCAGCAAAGAAATTTCCGAACAAGGCCTTTTCGTGTCCCTGGACGGCTACCAATCCCAGGTTTTCTTGGATATCCACGAAATCGAGGATAACAATTTAGGTCATTGGAGACGGCTCAACGAAGAACTGGCAGGCCGCGGCGTTCCGGACCTTCATGCAGCGTTCCAGGATCTGTTCCTGCGAGACCTCTATAGCGCCTTTAAGGAACTGGTAAAACCCTCATACTTTAACGGCTTTTATGCATTCTTTAACCCTGACCCAAAAACTCCCAAGGCGGCACCATTTATAGAAACCCTCCGGGAACCAGCATTACGGTACATCAGAATAGCCCGTGAATACCTCGATGGAGCATCAGGCAGGTATGAATCTTTTGAACGGAACCAGCAATACAGTACCCTGGAAGCCGAAGAAGTATGGAACGAATTTGCCCAGTCCATGCAGCGGTTCATCAAACTTGGTGAATATTTTGAAAAACCGCCTGCAGCCCTTCATAGTGCTGGGAAAACATACCTTGATTCGATCTATAAAACATTAAGCCAGGAACCACGAATTTCGGCTTATATTGCGGGTTATTTGGTATTGGCACTGAGCCGGGGCATCATCGGACAAGAGGCTTCAGGAGATGACGGCCGACGCCTTGTAGATCATTGGTGCCTGGACAGAAAACTTCGTGAAAGCTATCAGGAAGCAGGATTCCCCGCCGATGAAAGTTACCGTGTGGTAGAATTGCTCAAACTCATCTTAAGCAGAACAATGAGCAAAGACCTAAGCTTGTTCCAGGGACCATCGGTAAGTCTGTCCCTCGCACATAATTTGTTCAACACGGATGATTCTAAGGCATTTTTGGGAGTTAACCTCTTTAATGACATTTTGTGGTTTACCAAAGAACGGTTTGAACAGGTCCTGCTCTACGGAGGAGTAATTGCGGCTATCGAGTCTGATGACGCAGCCCTTCCTCCACGGAATAAGGGAACAACAAAGACAGATACAGCGACTGTTGTATCTGTACCTCATCCTTCTAAACTAAACACAAGTCAATGGACCAAACGGCTTGAACTGGTGGCCCAGATTTACCAAGAATTAGCTGGAGCGCTTGATAGCTCAGGGTATCAAGTAGAGGCCCTGCTGCAGGCCCTTCAATCCAAAGCGAAGACAGCCACTATAAAACCGAAGAGTCCTAAGGCTCAGGCGGCAAAACCAAAGGCAGATCAGAAATAGCTATGAAAAGCCCCTTCCGGGAACTGCTGGAAGCGGGATGGACTGCAGAATTAATTGGTTTCAGTGCCCTGGATCGGTATTTTAATATACCGCCAGGGCCTGTTACTTTTGTTAAAACAACGGCAGATCTTCCAGAGCTCAGCAGATTGTTTGAAAACCTCCGTTTCCCCGGCGCCATCATCGCGGATGCGGCGGCGGACTTAGGAGAGCATCGATATTATTTTTATTGCGCAGAAAACCATAACAGCCCTGTATTTGAGCATTCCCTTCTTAACGTAGCCTTTGATCAAGGCAGGCAGGTTTTTATCGATAATGCCGGTTGGTATCCGGTTCTGAAAGAAATGGCAAAGGCGTTTTTTAATCCAGAACAGAGGACGGTTCACAGTATACCTTGGCTGGACATAAGCGCCGACTCTCCAGAACAGCGGGACCTTGGTCCATACCTGGTACTCGAAACTGCGGTCATGCTTTCTCGATACAGCGCTTTGGAAAGTCCTTACTATTTCCAGGACCCTGTAGCAGACCTGTTAAAAAGGGTTATCCTTCAGGCAGAACCGCAAACTATACCAGCTGAAATGCAGCGAACCTATCTTGAGCTGCTTCTAACATCCAATCGGCCGGACCTGGGCTTTTCGTTACTCATGGGAACAGGCCTTATTGCGTTATTATGGCCCGAGCTCGCCATGATGGACCGTATAGATCATTCCAAGGAGTTTCATCCGGAAGGTAACGTGTGGCGCCATACATTGGAAACCTTTCGGCACCGAAAAAAAGCAGACCTGCTCCTTTCTCTGGGACTGCTCCTCCATGATTCAGGCAAAAGCCTTGCAGAGTCTTCCGGCGGCCGCCGCTTCGATAGACATGCAGAACTGGGAGCGGATCTGGCAAAAAAGTATCTTGAGCGCCTTGGATACAACGAATCTACTATTGAAAAAGTTCAGTACCTGGTCCGCAACCACATGATGCCCGCAGCGCTGCCCCGCTTGCCGCTGCAAAGGACCCAGGAAACTTTGGAATCGCCCCTCTTTCCGACTCTCCTCGAATTGTACCGCTGCGACGAAGCATCATCATTTAAGGGACTTGATAATTATTACGAGAGCGCCGCGGCATACCAGAATTATCTGCGAAATGTTAAAAACCCTTATCGCAGAGCGGACGGTAAAAAATTATGAAATGGGCTCCCTCTACAGCGCCCCTGCGATAGCCGACTCAAGCGCGTCCAAGCGGGCAGGAATCACCGCCACCGGGGTAGTCTCTTTCTGCAAATTCTGCAGTGTCTCGGAAGTTACCGGTTCCTTTCCGGTTACTTTTTTAACCAGATCCGAATACTTTGCAGGATGCCCGGTTGAAAGCACCACCACATGACCATCTTCGATATCCCCTGAGAGGAGCCGTTCCGCCGCAGCGAAACCCACCGCCCCATGGGGATCAAGATGAAGTCCATAGCGTTTCCAGGCCCGTTCCATGGCCGCCAAAGTCGCTTCATCATCGACCTTTTCAGAATATACCATATGCTTCATGA
>JAIWNU010000045.1 GCA_020216655.1 Treponema sp.
CCGCCGGAGCCTCATTATAAAAGGCAGCAAGCCGCTCGTAGTTGGAAGGGTTCCCCACATCCATGGAACGGGACAAGGTCCGAATCGGTGTATGGGGTACAAAAGACTGGCCTCGGAAAAAATCCCCAAAGGTATCATTGGCATTCATGGCAGCGATAAAGCCATTTGCAGGAAGCCCAAATTTCCAGGCGTAGAGCCCTGCGATCAGGTTGCCAAAGTTTCCGGAAGGTACGCTAAAGAGCAGGTCCCCATGCAGTTCTTTCTTAATTTTAATAAATGCGTACAGAAAATAGAAAGCCTGGGGCAACAGCCGCCCCACATTGATGGTATTTGCGCTTGTGAGGCCATAACGCTCCGCAAAGGGCCGGTCCTCGAAAGCATCGCGGATAAGCCGCTGGCAGTCATCAAAGGTGCCTTCTATTTGAATCGGCAATATATTGCCCCCGTTGTTTACAAAGGTTGCAGGATCGAGCCCCCGTACATGACCTTGCGGATACAGAATCACCGCAGTAATACCTGCACGTCCCTGGAACGCATGGGCCACGCTGGCCCCCGTATGGCCGGTGGTGGCAGTTAATGTCATTGCATGACCGGAAGGTTTCAAGAGCTCTTCCATGACGGCGGCCAAAAAAGCAATACCAAAATCCTTAAATACTCCGGTCGGTCCGTTATGGAGTTCCAGAACCGACAAATTGGAATCGAGCCGCTTCAACTCTGGTTCAAAACTAAAGGCACTTTCAGCAACCCGGGCAGCTGAAATCGGATTTAATTCACCCTGCAGGAGAACAGGAGCTACCGTAGCCACTAATTCTGGATAGGAGGTTTCGCTGTCCATATAGAGGAAAAAGGGCCGTAAATCCACCATGGAAGCAGGCACATACAGGCCGCCATCTGGGGGGAGACAGTGCATTACCGCTTCCCTGAAACTGACCTTTATTTCCTTTGAACGGGTAGAAGAAAAATCCATTCCAGCTCCTTCTTATATTGTAAGTGTATCGAGTACAGGCCCATCCTGCAAGCCAATCATTTCAATCTGTTTATGAATGTATAAAAATGCAGTTAAATTGACAATATATACGGTTCCTACTATTATAAAGACTATCTTTGCTCAAGGAGGCTCTCCGTGTCTAAAAGACAATGGTTTACTACAAGTATTCTGTTCCTATCGGTGTTTTTCATGGCTGGATTTGTACTATCTTGCCAAAAAAAAGAATCTGCTGCGCCCCAGACAACGAAGCCTGCGGAACGGGTTAAACTGGTTATTGCATCCGATGCAACATGGCCGCCCATGGAATTTGTTGATGAAAATAAAAACATTGTTGGTTTTGCCCCTGAAATGATGAAGGCCATTGCCGAAGCTGCGGGATTCGACGTAGAAATCCGGAATACCGCCTGGGACGGCATTTTTGCCGGTCTTGCGGCAGGGAACTATGATGCCATCTGCTCATCGGTCACCATAACCGAAGAACGAAAACAAACCATGGACTTTTCCGAACCCTACGTCAATGCAGGACAGGTCCTGGTAGTGCAAAAGAAGCTTAATGGGGTGAGCACCCTTAAAGACATGGTAGGCAAAAAAGTTGGAGCCCAGATTGGTACCACAGGCGCCATCGAAATTCAAAAGGTGAGCGGCGTACAGCTTGCAACCTATGACGAAGTAGGTTTGGCTTTCGAAGACCTGGCAAACGGCAGAATCGCCGGTGTAGTGGCGGACAATCCGATTGCTGCGGACTTTGCCTTACAAAACCCCAAATTCAAAGATAAGCTTAAAATTGTCGGCGAACCCTTTACCGACGAATGGCTCGGCATTGCGGTCCGCAAGGGGGACACCAAAACCCTCGCACTCATTAACGATGGGCTCGCAAAAATTAAAGCTAATGGCAAGCTGGAAGAAATAGCAAAAAAATGGCTCCACTAATCATTCCTCCACTCAGCACAAGGGAATCCAAAAAAGCCGAACCGGAGCAGGAAGAGGATCTTATTCCTCTTCCGACTCACATCAACGTAACCGACGGTACCCTGATACCCCAAAAGGGAGAGCGGGGTGCCCTTTCGGCGTGGAACATATCGTTTTTCGGTGCCCTGGCGATACTCGCGGTTCTGGTCATTTTCTTTCCGGACCCTTATGTAAAGATACTATCCTTTGTCCCTGACGGACTTATGGTTACCTTTGGTGTAACTATAGCGGCGATCTTTTTTGCCCTTTTTATCGGTCTCATAGCCGGTCTCGGCCGCATTTCCCAGGTCACAATTATCAATAGAATTGCCACCGTTTATGTGGAAGTGATTCGGGGCATTCCCCTATTGGTACAGCTTTTTTACATCTATTATGCTTTGGGAAACTGGGTAAAACTGAGCGGTCCCGCTGCGGCTATTTTGGCCATGTCTATATGTTACGGTGCTTATATGGCTGAGATTTTTAGGGCTGGTATCCAGTCGATTCCTAAGGGACAGATGGAAGCCGCATTAGCCCTGGGTCTCAGCAGAGCTCAGGCGATGCAAAAAGTCATCCTTCCACAGACTATTAAGGTGATACTGCCACCTATCGGAAACGAATTTATCGCCCTGCTCAAAGATTCATCGCTGGTTTCGATACTGGCGGTCGCGGACCTGCTGCGTCGCGGACGGGAATTTGCGTCCACTTCCTTCAGGTACTTTGAAAGCTATACGGTCATTGCCCTTATCTATCTGGTTATGACATTATTCTTCTCGCGCTTGGTCGCAATCATGGAAGAAAGGTTGAGGCATCGTGGAACCCTTCATTAGTATTCGTGGAGCCCGTAAAACATACGGCAAAGTAGAAGCCCTGCGGGGTGTGGATCTGGATGTAAGCAAGGGCGAAGTAGTTCTTATCATTGGTCCCTCTGGTTCGGGGAAAAGTACCTTGCTTCGCAGTGTAAATCGGCTTGAACGGCTGGACAGCGGTACCATCTATATTGATGGGGATTGTGTAACCGATGAGAAAGCCGATATTCGCCAAATCCGGGAAGAGGTTGGCATGGTTTTCCAGAGCTTTAATCTCTTTCCCCACCTGTCGGTACTGCAAAATATTACCCTGGCTCCGACCACAGTAAAAAAAGTAAGTGCCATAGAAGCGGAGGAAACAGCCCTGAGGCTCCTCAAAAAAGTGGGGCTCTCCGACAAGGCCCATGCCTATCCAGATCAGCTATCCGGAGGACAGCAGCAGCGGGTCGCTATTGCACGGGCTTTGGCTATGAATCCCAAGGTCATGCTTTTCGATGAGCCGACCAGCGCGCTGGATCCGGAAATGATAAAAGAGGTTCTGGATGTCATGACCGCCCTTGCTAAAGAGGGTATGACCATGCTTGTGGTTTCCCACGAAATGGGTTTTGCCCGGGCCGCTGCAAACCGGGTCATTTTTATGGACCAGGGACAAATTATCGAATCAGCCCCGCCAGACCAATTTTTTACCAATCCTAAGGAAGACCGAACCAAGCGGTTCCTGGAACATATTTTATGATTACAGACAAAAAGAAACTCCTGTTTCTCTGCACCGGCAATTCTTGCAGGTCCCAAATGGCTGAAGGATGGGCTAGGCACTTAAAAGGTGACCTGTTTGAAGTTTTTTCAGCCGGTGTAGAAGCCCATGGTCTTAACCCAATTGCGGTTCGTGTCATGGCGGAGGCTGGGGTCGACATTTCTAACCACCGGTCAAAATTGGTAACAGAGTTACTGGATAAGGGAATCGATTATGTGGTTACCGTGTGTGATCATGCAGCAGAGGTTTGTCCCCGCTTCCCAGGGAAGGCAAAGGTTCTCCACCATTCGTTCCAGGATCCGCCGGCACTGGCAAAAAACGCGAAAAGTGAAGAAGAAGCGCTCAATATCTATCGCCGCGTGAGGGACGAAATCCGAGATTTTGTAAAGACCCTACCAGAAGCTTTTGAGGAGCCGCATCGCTAAATCATCAAGCGCTTTTTTCGGACCTCGAGCACCGAAGATTCAGCGCAGGAAGCTAGTTCCAGCACACAGGGGGCAGCCAGGTGATATTCCACCAGGGTGCCTCTTTTTTTATCTTCCAGAATACCGGCATTTTTAAGCTGTGTGAGATATTTTGATACGATTGATTTATCAACCCCCAATTCTGCTGCCATTTCACAGACACAGCGGGGACGTTCTTTTATTTTTTCGAGCATATAAATACGCAACGGATGAGCGAGGGCTTTGAACATTTGAGCCCGCAATTCACAGCGTTTCTGTTCCTCTTCGGTCATAGTATCCTCACCTATGCTCTCATTGTTGCAATATAATGCAACAATGTCAAGTTGGAGGCTATACCGATTCGTCAATCACGGTTCCCTGATAAACCGGTAATGGCGCAGGCGGAGGTTCTGGGGGGACTTCCGGTTCCGGAGCAGGCTCTGCAGAACTAAGATCTTCTTGGGGAGGCGGAACAGTGAGTCCGACAGGCCCAGGAACCACACCTGAACTGTCTAGGGCCATATAATCCTCCTTGAGGGGATACAGGGATTTAACCCCTGTTCCCTCATTTAAAATATACGTTATTCAGGAGGAATTTGCAAAAGATTACCGTTGTATACGGGCCGAGCCGCCTTTTGCAAAGGCTTCTACCTGTTCAAGGCTCACCATGGTTGTGTCACCCGGTGTTGTGGTAAGAAGTGCCCCGTGGGCCCAGCCGAGCCGCAGCGCTTCTTCGGGACTCTTCCCGGCCATAAGACCATAAAAGAGGCCTGAAGCAAAACCGTCGCCACCGCCTACCCGGTCATACACATCCAGCTCACAGGTAGGGGATACATAGCTTTTGCCGTCCAGCCAGAGTACAGCTCCCCAGGAATGCCGGTTGGTAGAATGCACTTCCCGGAGCGTAGTTGCCACAGCCTTAATATTCGGGAAATCCCGGACCACACTCTCCATCATGCCAAAAAAGGTTGATGGATCAAGCTTGTTTTTGCTCTCCACTTCCGGCCCCGGAAGGCCCAAGCCCTTCTGGAGATCTTCTTCGTTACCTACAAGCACATCTACATGGCGGACAATTTCTCGCAGCGTTTGAGAAGCCTGTTCAGCTGCCTGGGCAGAAGAAAGCCCCCGGGATGCGGCAGCGACGGCCCAGAGCTTTGCCCGGTAGTTAAGATCAAAGGAAACTACCGCACCGGCTTTTTTGGCCGCTTCCATCGCTTCTATAACCAGGGCCGGCGTGGTTTCTGAAAGGGCGGAAAAGATCCCTCCAGAATGGAACCACCGTATGCCCCTGGCAAAAATTTCGGACCAGTTAAAGCTTCCCGGTTTCAGATACCCCGCAGCTTCGTTAGACCGGTTGTAAAATACGACCGGAGCCCGCACACCCTGACCGCGGTCGCTCCAGACGGTGGCTATATTGGGGCCCCTCACGCCGTCATGGGGAAAACGCACATAATAGGGCGTTACTCCAGCCTTTCTGACCGCATTTTCTACCCGCTGACCGATAGGATAGTCGACCATGGCGGATGCAATAGCGGTCCGCATTCTGAAACATTGGGAAAGGTTCGCCGCCACATTATATTCACCCCCTGACACATAGAGGTCGTAGTGGTTTGCTTCCGAAAAGGGAATTATCCCCGGATCGAGCCTAGTAACCAAAGCTCCCAGGGCCAATAAATCATGGGTCGTTCCTTCCGCGGATTTTATCTGTAATTGAGCCATTTTTATTCCTCCTTGTTTACTAGACCGTATAGGTACTTGCGCTGGTACTACCGCCCCGGCCAGTCCAGTTGGTATGGAAAAATTCGCCCCGGGGGCGATCAGTCCGTTCATAGGTATGGGCACCAAAATAGTCCCGCTGGGCCTGCAACAGGTTAGCCGGCAAGGTTTCGCTTCGGTAGCCGTCAAAATAGGTAAGTGCACTGGTGAGGGCCGGAACTGGGAGCCCATACTGCAAAGCAGTCATCGCTACTCGGCGCCAGGAAGCCTGGGCCTTATCCACCACGGAACTAAAGAAGGGGTCCTGCAGGAGGTTTTCTAGCTCAGGGTTCCGGTCAAAGGCTTCCTTGATTTTACCGAGGAATGCGGACCGGATAATGCAACCCCCTCGCCACATAAGAGCAATGCCGCCGTAATTGAGTTTCCATCCGTAAGCCTTGGCGGCCTCCCGCATCAGAAGGTAGCCCTGTGCATAGGAAACGATTTTAGACGCATAGAGGGCCTGCTTTAAATCCTGAATAAAAGATTTTCTGGCTTCTCCGGTAAGGGGCTCCCGGGGCAATGAAGGCTTGGTAAACAAAGCAGCCGCCCGGCTCCGCTCTTCTTTTTGGGAAGATAAGCTTCGTGCAAAGACAGCCTCCACAATCAGGGTCAGCGGCACGCCAAAATCCAGGGCGGTCATACCGGTCCATTTACCGGTTCCCTTCTGGCCCGCCGCATCAAGGATTTTTTCCACCAAGGGGCTGCCGTCGCTGTCTTTGTAACGGAGTATGTCCCGGGTAATTTCGATTAAATAGCTATCCAGTTCAGTCCGGTTCCATTCATCAAAAACATCGGCCATTTCTTCGTGGCTCATCCCGACGTAGTGTTTCATAAGCCAGTAGGTCTCACTGATGAGCTGCATATCGCCGTATTCAATACCGTTATGAACCATTTTTACGAAGTGGCCTGCACCGTTTTCTCCAACCCAGTCGCAACAGGGTATGCCCCCTTCGACCTTGGCTGCAATAGCCTGAAAAATGGGTTTAATAAGGGGCCAGGCCGCAGGGGAACCGCCGGGCATAAGGGACGGACCGTTAAGCGCCCCCTCTTCGCCGCCAGAAACACCGGATCCAATATACAAAAGGCCCTTGGACTCCACATAACTGGTCCGCCGCATGGTATCCTGGTAATTAGAGTTGCCGCCGTCGATAATGATATCCCCCGGCTCAAGTACAGGCAGCAGCTGTTCAATAGTTTCATCAACTGCCTGCCCCGCCTTAACCATCAGCATAACCTTTCGGGGACGCTTGAGCGCAGCGGCGAGCGCCTCGAGGCTTTTTGCGCCGATAATACGCTTTCCGGCGCCGCGGCCTTGGATAAAGTCATCAACCTTGGAAACGGTCCTGTTGTATACCGCCACCACAAAACCCTTGCTTTCCATGTTGAGAACAAGATTTTCTCCCATTACGGCGAGCCCGATGAGCCCAATATCGGCCGTACCTTCCCTGCTTCCCATACTTACCTCCTAGCCGGGCGGCTGAATAATAACCGCGCCCGAATTATCATGTTTAGGCTGATGCTCGGAGCACGAGCCCAGTTCCAAAAGTCTTGCTTTCTATAGCTGTCCCATATTCAATGGCATTTTTTAATTGTTCATAAATAAAGGCCCCCACATCCCCGCCGGTCTGGGCAATCGTGGTAAGGGCTGGATTGATATAGGCATCATAGCCGTCATCGTCAAAACCGATGAGGGACAGTTGTTCCGGAATCGCTATGCCCTGTTTTTGCAGGGCCCCCAGCAAACCAAGGGCAATCTTGTCGTTGTGGCACAGAATTCCATCAATATGTTCTTGTTTGATGAGTTCTAAAACCTGAGGTGCCGCATCGGCGCCGCCCTTAAAACCCTTAGCTGAATGGATGATGCGGGAAGAACGGAACCGAAGCCCTTCCCGCTCAAGCCCCTCCATAAAGCCCGCAATTCGTTCGGAGGCCCTGAAACTTTCTACGACGAGGAGCAGCTCCCGGCGTCCCTTTTGTACAAGGTAACGGACCCCTTCTCGGTACCCGCTGCGACGGTCTATGTGAACCGCCGGAAAGGTAATGTCCACCGGCGGATCAACCACCACAAAGGGGATATGCCGGGAATCAAGCCACAGCAAGGCCGGCGCATGGGCGGAATGAAGATTAGAGAAGATCACAAGACCGTCGCAGCGGGGTGCAATACTGTGGATAGCTGCTTCTTCCATTTCAGGAGATTCGGCAAACTGCATGAGGACCGCATAGCCGGAAGTGGCAAAAAGTTTTGAAATGACTTCGATCCGGTGAAGGGTTGTATCGCTGGATACTGAATTGGCTACGATACCGACAACCTGTTTGCGGCCCGATTTCAGCGCCCGCGCATTAGGGTCTGGCCGGTACCCAAGCTGGTCCGCCGCAGCGAGAACCCGCTGCCGGACCTCGGGCCGTACATTGGGTCGATCATTTAGAACCCGCGACACGGTCCGGGTAGAAACACCGCATTTCCGTGCTACATCATTGATTGTTGGCACTTTCTTGTCTCCATATTGCCATCGTTGGCAATTATAATACCACCAATTTCAGTTGTCAAGGGTGGCGTTTTCGATCATATATCTGCTACAGTACAGTTATGGACTTGCATGAACCATTTCGCTGCCCCTGGTGTCTCGGGGACCAGGATTACCTGGTGTACCATGATACCGAATGGGGAACTCCCCTCCGTGACGATAAGGCCCTTTTTTCGCTCCTTGTACTCGAAGGAGCCCAGGCAGGCCTTTCCTGGATCACCATACTGAAACGCCGCCGGGGATACCTGGCTGCTATGGACAACCTGGATCCGGAAAAGATAGCCCGTTATACAGAAGCCGACATACTCAGGCTTATGCAGGATAGCCGCATTATCCGGAATCGCCGGAAGATCGAGTCTGCCATTGCAAACGCCCGGGCATTTCTTGCGATGCAGGAAAAAGGAGCAGGCTTTTCCGATTGGCTTTGGAACTGGGTAGATGGACAGCCAATTATAAACCATTGGGAAAAACTCTCCGAAATCCCCGCACAAACGGCCCTCTCCGAAAAAATCTCGAAAGCACTGGTCCAAAAAGGTTTCAGTTTTGTAGGGCCCACCATCGTGTATGCCTATATGCAGTCCGCCGGGCTCGTCAACGACCACCTCACGGACTGCTACCGTTACAAAGAACTTACTTTTGGGGCATAAGCATATCCGGAATCCACATGGTAATTTCCGGAACAAAGGTGATAATCATCAGTACGGCAAACATGACGAGCCACATGGGGAGCATGGTCTTTACGACCTGTTCAATCCGTATTTTTCCCACCGCACAGCCGACAAACAGGGCGGAACCCACGGGGGGTGTTGTCAGCCCGATGGCCAGATTCAAAATCAACATAATACCGAAATGAACCGGAGACATTCCCAGGGAACCGACGACAACGGGATACAGAATCGGTGTGGTGATCAGAATCAGGGGAGCCATGTCCATTATCATACCAAGCAGCAAAAGCAGCACATTGATGAGGATCAACAACAGCACCTTGTTATGGGTCACCGACAGGAGCGCCTCCGTTGCCTTCGCGGGGATCCTCAGGTAGGCCATAAGCCAGCCAAAGGCGCTTGCCGCTGCAATGAGGGCCATGACCATGGCCAGGGTTTTCAAGGAGTTGTATAAGATGCGGGGAAACATTTTTAAGGGGATTTCCCGGTACACAAAAAAGGTGATTATAAACGCATATACGACGGCAATCGCTGCCGATTCGGTAGCGGTGAATACTCCGGAAATAACCCCGCCGATGATAATAACCGCTGTTAAAAGGCCAAGCACCGCATCCTTAGTAATCTGAAGGGCTTCTTTAAGGGTATAACGCCGTTCCTTCGGGTAGTTCCGTTTTATAGCGAATATGTAGCTCACAATCATGAGGCCTACACCCAAGAGCACACCGGGAATAAAGCCTCCCAGGAAGAGCCGTCCTACCGAAACACCACCTGCAGCGAGGGAATAAATAATCATGTTATGGCTCGGCGGAATAATGACACCCTGACAGGCACTTGTGACAGTAATACCTACGGAAAAATCATCGTCGTACCCTTTTTCTTTCATCATAGGGATAAGGATGGTACCAATTGATGAAACATCTGCCACGGCAGAACCAGAAATACCGCCAAAAAACATACTGGCAAGACAGTTCACCTGGGCTAAGCCGCCTCGAATGCGGCCCACAAGAAGGTTCGAAAAGAGAATAAGCCTTCGAGATATACCGCCCTGACCCATCATTTCTCCGGCGATGATAAAAAATGGGATCGCTAATAGGCTAAAGGATCTCACAC
>JAIWNU010000046.1 GCA_020216655.1 Treponema sp.
CTTGAACCATTTGCTGGACCACCGCCATGAGGGGTATTTTGAGATAGACCGCGGTCACTATAGAGGAAAAGATTAGTGAAAATGTAATGGGCAGTCTGATGATCATAAGGAACACAAACAGGCCCAACAGCAGTATGGTTGCAATTGTACTATCGGGCATGGGAGTCTCCTTTCCCGGATAAGAATGCATCAACGGCTTGATCGTTTGTATCTACATTAAATAAATCCATGAGGGACTCATAGATCATGATAACCGCGCTGATTGGCAGGATGGCATACAATAAACCAGCAGGGAGTTTTGTTGCAGGCATTATAGAAGCCATAGTAAATTGGACCAGCTTAAAACCGTCCACCAACATTACTGTCGCAATAAAGAGCACAACGAGATTCTTTGTCTTGTTAAGCAAAAACAATACCTTTGGGGTCAAGATCCGTTTGGGGAGTACTGATATATTAATGTGCAGATCCTGTTTTACTCCAATACTCATGGCGATAAAAATGAACCACACCGCCAGGAGAAGGGCCACTTCTTCCGACCACATGAGCCCGCTGTTAAACACATAACGGAGTACCACGTTTGTAAAAATGATAAGCACCATGGCGATCATAAGGATCTGGGCCAAATAAACCAACGCAATATGAATAGCGTTAAAAAAAGCTATTATCCGATTTCGCATGGATAAACCTCACCGTCAGCTATTAAAAACAGGGCCAGCAATTACCGGCCCTGTTTCTGCAGGTATTATTTTACGTCCTGAATCCGTTTAATGAGCGCTTGGACATCGTTAGGTTGCTTGGCGTAGAGGGCCTTCATTTTTTCCTGCCAGGGGGTCTTGTCAGTTACTTCAATGATAATGCTGCCTCCTGCCCGGACCTTTGCTTCGGAAGCCTTTTCCCGCTCAGCCCAAAGCTGCCGCTGATAGGGGATTGCATCCAACGCTGCTTGTTTAATGATTTCCTGGTCTTCTTTGGACAGTTTCTGCATGGAAATTTTAGAGGCGATAATGATTTCCGGAACCCTGGTGTGCCCGTCGAGGGTGTAGTATTTTGCCACTTCATAATGGCTGGTCGATTCATAGCTGGGCCAGTTGTTTTCTGCTCCATCTATAACACCGGTCTGTAAGCCCGAGTATACTTCGCCATAAGGCATTGGAGTTGCCACTGCACCGAGGGCCTGCACCATACCAACCATAAGCTCACTTTCCTGGACCCGGATTTTAAGCCCCGCGAGATCTTCCGGTTTGTAGACTGGCCGCTTGGAGTTATAGAAATTGCGGGCTCCCGGCTCAAACCAGCCAATACCTATAAAGCCAGAGGGTTCAAGAGATGCAAGGAGTTCCTTTCCGATGGGACCAAGCAGAACCTTCCACATATGTTCTTCTGAACGGTAGAGGTAGGGCATCTGCAGGGCGTTTAATACGGGGACAAAGGATGCCAGAGGAGAAATGCTGACCCGGGTAAAATCGATGGCCCCGAATTGTACCTGTTCTATGACCGCCTTTTCCTGACCTAACTGCGAACTGGGATAAACCTCGATGATAATTCTGCCGTTAGTTCGTTCCTTGACCAGCTCGGCAAATCTCATGTCGCCCTTGGTAGTAGGATAATCCGCAGGATGGGTTTCCGCCAAACGAAGAACAATCGGTTTAACTTCCTTGGTCCCCGAAGCCTTCCCCTGATCCTGGGTACCGCTTGCAAAGGTCATGGACGCAACGAGGGCGAGGCCAGAAATGACCAGCAACAACTTCTTCATACAATCCTCCTAAAAACGATTTTTCCTCACTGATGGAACAGCGCAGTTTCAACATAATTGTTCCATTAGTTAGGCACTATTAATGATAGGAGGCCTTGAAAAGCAGAACTTACAAAGATTTTGCTTTTATTTGTACTTTTTTGCTGTTTCGGTCTTTATCCTATTCATACTTTTTTAGATATTCCTGGGGACTTATTCCTTCATGCTTTTTAAACACCCGTGAAAAATAGGCCTGATCATTATAGCCCAACATGCTGCACACCTCTTTAATAGAATACCGGCCATCCCTCAGCACATTTTTAGCAGCTTCTATTCGCAAACGGGTGTACACCTGCACAAAAGTTTCACCCTGATAGGTTTTAAATAGGTGGCTTACATGAAAGGGCGAAAGTCCGACCACTGATGCAGCTTCCTTTAGTGAAATATTTTGAGCGAGGTGCTGCCGCATATATTCCATAATTTTAGCAAGTTTACCCTTCGCATGTTCCTGCGATTGCCCCGCTTCTGGATCGACAATCAATAGCGGCAATGCATCTCTTGCCAAAGAACTATAATTACACAGCTCCATAAACAAGTCCCCAATACTGCCGCCTTTCCATTCCATGGCTGTAAAATGAAGCTTTATACCAAGCTGATTTTTAATTTGATCCACAATAGAACCGAATTTCGACTGCAACGCGGCTTCAATCACAGGCTCACTGAATAATAGAACCGCATAAAATCGGCGTATATCCTCCGTTTCACTACCAAGTACTATGGTTCCGGGAGTATCGAAACTATTTTTAAGATATATTTTTATTTTTTTTACCAGATTCTCCTGTACAATCTTGTTACTTCCAGCCAAACAGCCCAAGTCAGCAGCAATGAGATAGGTCTGACTTTTTTTCATTCCCCTGTATTCAGCATAGGCTAACAGTTTCTCGTCCGAAAGGCGACCCTTTCCAATATCGATTTCCAATTCCTGCAGCAAGAGACTTTCCGAGACAAGGCTTGAATGAGCTGTGTGGTGTTCTTTCTGTATATGCTGGATTACTTTTGCGATGGTTTCCTGCACTGTTTCCCTGGATACCGGTTTTACCAAATAATCTTGTACACCGAGCCGTATCGCCTCCCGGGCATAATCGAATTCACTAAAGGCAGTCACAAACACAATATGGGTAGCGGGTTGCAGGAGGTTAATTTGTTTCGCAATGGAGATACCATCCAAGCCAGGCATCTTTATGTCAAGCAATACAATATCGATTTTGGCTTGCTTAATTCGCTCTAAAACCTCCCGGCCATTTTCAGCTTCATAGAGAACTAAGGATAATCCGTTCATTTCTCCGAGTATTTTTTTTATAGCCCTTCGCTCCAATTCTTCATCATCTGCGACAAGAACCGCTATTTCCGTCATCCGAGATGCACCTCCATTGTCGTGTCTGCCGGAAAAGCAATAGATACGGTGGTCCCCTGCCCGAGAGTGCTCTTAATTTGCAATGAGGCCCGATCACCGTAACAAATCTGCAGGCGCCTTCGGACATTGCTGATTCCAAGTCCTTCATGCAGCTTATCAATCTTATTTAAAGACATCCCTTTTCCGGTGTCCTTTATTTTAGCATACACCATATTACCCCTGCGATTTATGGTAAGCTCCACGCTCCCTCCCTGCTCCAGTGGTTCTATGCCGTGCCTAACCGCATTTTCTACAAAGGGCTGTAAGGTAAAGCGGGGAATAAGCACCGACCGGGCGCTTTTTTGTATGTTCACTTTCCATTGCAGCCGCTTACCGAATCGAA
Organism: Treponema sp.; assembly: GCA_020216655.1. Classification (GTDB taxonomy): domain Bacteria; phylum Spirochaetota; class Spirochaetia; order Treponematales; family Breznakiellaceae; genus Gracilinema. The sequence continues at coordinate 3,529 of JAIWNU010000046.1, forward strand.
GGGACTGAAATTTCAAGTATTCACTTACAATAGAAGCTTCCTCCTCGATGGTAACTAAAGCCTGGGGGGACGCAAGGGCATAGCGAAACAAAGCCCCCAGCGCAAGGGTCAATTGCTCTGTTTCCCGGGCTCCTTCAAAAAGAGCGGTCCTGGCAATCGTATTGATTGCATTAAACAGGAAATGGGGCCGTATTTGATCCTGCAGATTGATAAACTGGGCTTCCTTAAGAGCCAGGTCTTCCTCCCGCAGTTTTCGTTCCAATTCTGCCTTATCCCGAAGGTCCTGAACCATCCGTTTTATATTTTGACTCATGGTATTGAATGCACTTGCCAGGGTATCTATTTCGTCTCCGGTAGCGGTTATAATTTCAGGGACATCCAAGTCTCCTTGTGCTATCCGCTGAGAGGCTTCTGCGAGCCGATGGATTGGCTTGGCTATTGCGGATGAGAAGGCAATAGCGGCTAAACCAAAGAGGATGATAAAGACTCCCAAAAGGCCCAGCGTAACAGCCCTGATTCGGTGAATGCGTTCCACTAAATTCTGATACAGATCAGAACCGGCCTGCATTGCATCAGAAAGCATGGCCGCAAGGTATGAATCCACATAAGCACCAATTCTCCCTGCAGCAGCTATATCCTGGTACCAAGCTGTTTCCTTGCGACCCCGGGCGGCAATACCCTTTCCCAGCTGTATAAAATAGGCATCCAGCCCCCGCCGAGTAGCCCGCAGATTAAAATAAACGTTTTTACTTTCACTCTCATGGGATTCAAGCTGGGAAAGGGTAAAATAGAGGGCTCGCTGCTCCTGGTCTATTTGGGCTTCATCGGGAATATTGCCTTCCCTGAGCTGGCGCTCAATCCGCTGGAACTGCTGGGCTAAATCCAATCTGAGACGGTGGATCTGATGGTATCGGTTAAGCCGGAAATCGAACTCCTGAACACCATGGTAGGTAACAAACTGGACATAGAGGTCCAGCATCGCCACCGCACTGATAGAAGCGATATAAAAGAGAAGCAGCTTTTTACGGATCGATAACTTTAGTTTTGGCATAAAACAAGTATAAATTCAAAATCCCATCTTTACATACTAAAAATAAGGTTTATAATGTAAAAACTATGGCTAAACCATTACATATTAAAAAATTATCATTAAAGCAAAAGATTCTAAAATCTCCACACCTGCTGACACTTCTTAAAGGTTCTGGAGTTTTTGTTAAAAATTACGAAAGCGGCGAAGCAATTCCGAACACTATCTGGAAAAATTTAGGCTACTCCGACCGGGACATGAAGCACGATACATGGCTCCAGGTGGTGCATCCTGAAGACTTAGAAAAGACAAAAAACTTCCATGAGCGCCTCGTAAAGGGTGAAAACGACCTGTGGGAAGGAGAATATCGAATCCGCGCACGGTCAGGGGAATACCATACCATTCGGCACCGGGCTATCGTCCTTGAACGTTCGGAACAAAAAACACCCCAGCTTTATATAGGCTGGGATGTGGATATTACCGACCTGGTCTTGCAGCTGGAAACCGCAAAAAAACAGCTCGACCATTACCGACAGCTCTTACAGCGCTCAGAAGAAATCAGGAATGCGGCTACCATTCTGAGCACCACCCTGGACCCCTATGAAGCGGCTGAGCAAATGATATACCAGGCTTCTCGAATCCTCACCTTTGATGCAGCCACGGTACGGGTACTGGAAGATGATGAGGTCATATTGCTTGCGGCCAGCGGATTCCAATCAGGCGTGGACCCTGCCTGTATTCCTAATCTTTTGCTTCATTCATTCATCAAACCAGATCCTACCCCAAAGGTATTTGCCCCAGCTTCCGGACCTTACCGACATATTCTGGGAGTACCCATTATTAAAAGAAACAAACTGATTGGATGCATCGAGTTTTATTCAAAAAAAGAAGATTGTTTTACAAAAGATCAGATTGGCAATGCATTGCTTTTTGCTGAACAAGCAGGGGTTGCGTTTGCCAATGCATTACGGCACAGGATAAGCGAACAGGAAGCGGCTACCGATTGGCTTACGGGGCTCCCCACCAGGCGCTCATTCCATGCGCGGATAAATAGGTTTTTATTAGAGAACCGCCCGGATGAAACATTTGCGCTGCTTTTAATCGATATCGACCATTTAAAACACATTAACGATAATTACGGCCACCTGTTTGGGGATACCGTTTTAGTTGCTATCGCAGGGGCCTGCAAGGAAGCTTTTCGAACCCAGGATATCAGCTGCCGCTATGGCGGAGAAGAAATTCTGGTTGTTCTTCCCGGGGCGGATGAGAAAATAGCCTTGGCGGTAGCAGAACGAATTCGGGATCATATTCAGCATCTTCATTTTGATGAAAATCCTGAAGTTGCGGTCACCGTGAGTATTGGTATTCACTGCACAACAATCCAAACAGATATTCGGGAAGCAATCGCATGTGCCGATGAAGCCTTGTACAGAGCTAAAGAATCTGGTAGAAACCGGTGTATATTATATAACTGAGGCTCTGCTCATGCGATATCGCACACTCCATATTATACTGCTCATATTTATAACGCCCTTCCTGGCGATTGCCATTGATACAGCTTCGCTTCGTAAGGCTATCGTTACGACAGCCACGAAATATGTAGGGGTCCCCTACATGTACGGCGCATCTTCTCCCGCAGCCTTTGACTGTTCTGGGTTTGTCGGCTATGTATACCGGGAAGCTGCTGCAATAACGCTTCCCCGTTCGTCCAGACAGATTTGGGCCATTGGACTTGCAATACCCCTTGCAAAGGCACAGCCCGGGGACATCCTCGTGTTTGATACCTCAGGCGGCTTCCCGAGCCATGTGGCGCTCCTTATCGATAAAAACCAGATGGTCCATGCGGTCTCACAGGGGCCAAAAACAGGTGTTATGATTTCTTCCCTGAACGATTCCTATTTTGGTCCCCGGCTTATCGGCGTCCGCAGCTTTATTTCGGACAATTCGGCGCAAAACAGTGTTGCTCAGAAACCTGAAAACAGCCCTGTGGCTCAGGAACCGGTTAAAAACGAAATTCCTGTGGATACCATTTCGTTCGCCATAACGAATGAAGTCGTTATCTATACAGATAAAATTCCTGCCCAGGTGGGAAGCGGCGTCCAATTTGTGGTAAGAAACGAAACCGGGAAAGATGGTATTTTTGAGATTCTCTTTTATAAAATGGATCTGGATCCCGCTAAATCCAAGACAATCAGACAGGACCGGGTATCCATAAAGGCAGGAGCATCGGTAGAGATTGACCCGATCATACTGACCGAAACCGGCCAGTATAAACTCATACTCAAGACCAGCAGCAACCTCAAACGGGTCGAACGGGTCTGGAAGGTTGTGGGGGCAAAATAGGTTGTTGAAACGCGTAACGCATTTCAACAACCTGCGCCAATCGCGGCACGCCCCGAAAAAACTGAACCAATTTCGCGGAGCTCGCCCCGTAAACTTTCCCTAAACCGCTTGATACCCCGCCTGGATCGCTTCCAAATTCATGGGGACAAACTTATGCTTTGTCTCGGGGAAAAACTTTTTTAATATCCGCTCCGTATCGGTCAGTTTGAGCGCCCCGGTAAGCTTTGCAAGGGCTCCAAGGGCTACCATGTTGGCAATCTTTGCGTCTCCGATCTTTTCGGCTATCCCCTGGGCATCTATTTTGACCACCCGAATATCTTTCCGGCTTGGGTCGTCCTTCACAATCGTGGAATTGATGACCATAAGGCCCTCGGGCCGCACCATTTTTTCACACAAGGGAAGGGAATCGGGGTTCATAACCAGCACCGAATCAGGGACGGTTACTAAGGGACTCGCAATTTCTTCATCAGAAACAATTACCCCCGCCCGTGCAATGCCACCCCGTTTTTCGGCCCCATAGAAAGGGAAAAAGGTAACATTTTTACCCTCTTCCATGGCGAGATAAACCCAAATTTGTCCCAGAGAAATGATGCCCTGGCCGCCAAAACCGGCAAAAAAGGATTTTTCTGTCATCGTGCAGCCCCCTTTGCGGCAGCGCCTCCGACTCCAGCACTGGCCGCGGCGGCCCCTGTAGAGGCCCCTTCGAGCTCGTTTTTAATTTCCCCCAGGTGATAGTAGGGAATCATGTTTTTTTCGAGCCAATCTACCGCTTCAGCCGGTTCCATGCTCCAGTTGGTGGGGCATTGGGACAGGATTTCTACCATGGTGAATCCAATACCTGCCATTTGGGCCTGGAACGCCTTTTTAATATACTGTTTGGTCTTTCGGATGTTGGCCGGGTTGTTTACTGCCCCGCGGGCAAGGTACCTGGTCCCCCCTAAGGTAGCAAGCAGTTCACAGACCTGGATAGGATAGCCCATACCGGCTTCCACCGGGTCCCGCCCCAGGGGCGCGGTGGTTGCCTTCTGCCCAACCAGGGTGGTGGGGGCCATTTGGCCTCCCGTCATGCCATAAATTGCATTGTTAACAAAAATAACGGTGAATTTTTCGCTCCGGTTTGCCGCATGGATAATTTCGGCGGTACCGATGGCCGCCAGGTCCCCATCACCCTGGTAGCAAACCACAAGGTGATCGGGCAGCACCCGTTTAACCCCTGTTGCAGCCGCAGGAGTGCGCCCATGGGGCGGTTGGACCGAATCAAAATCAAAATAAAGATCCGCCCAAATAGAGCAGCCAACCGGATTGGTAATGATTGCCCGCTGCTGCAGGCCCATTTCATCAATAACCTCGGTAATAAGCCGGTGTATTACGCCGTGTCCGCAGCCGGCACAATATTTCGTAGTAACCTTTTTCAGGCTCTCGGGGTGTCCGTAAAGTTTTTTCATGTCTTACCTCCCGAGGATACGCTTCGCCTCAGCGAAGACCTCTTCTTCCGTTGGAATGACTCCGCCGCAGTGACCCAGTAAATGAACCGGTGCGCGGCCGAGAACCGAAAGCCGGACATCCTCCACAAGCTGTCCCATGCTCATTTCTACACTCAGGAAGGGTTTGCCTCTTTTAGAGAGATCCGAAAGGGCCTGTTCGGGGAAGGGCCAGAGGGTTATCGGCCGGAATAGCCCAAGCTTAATGCCTGCCTTATCCGCTAGTTTTTTTGCACCTAAGCAAACCCGGGCGGAGGTACCATAGGCGACCATGTAAAGGTCCGCATCTTCGCCGATTAACTCATAGCGGACTTCTTTGGCTTTAATCTGTTCGTAGCGCTGGAAACGGGCTTTGACTTTGGCCTCGAGGCTTTCCGGTACGAGATCCAGGGATGAAATATGCCGGGCTTCGCGGCCTGTACTTGCCTGATGTCCCACAGCCCAGTCCCGTTTTGGAAGATCCTTGAGATCCCGCTCAGGAGGCAGCACTACCCCTTCCATCATCTGTCCAATCATACCGTCGGCCTGAAGTATCACCGGAATCCGCCAGGTGTCAGCCAGATCAAAGGCAAGATAGGTCAGGTCCGCTGCTTCCTGCACGCTTTTCGGGGCCAGCACGATGGTATAATAATCCCCATGGCCGCCACCTCTGGTCGATTGGAAATAGTCGGCCTGGCTGGGAGCTATGGACCCAAGCCCCGGTCCGCCCCGGACCACATTGGCCAATACGAGGGGAATATCCGCCCCCGCTGCATAAGAAATACCTTCCTGTTTAAGACTCACCCCAGGGCTACTGGAACTGGTCATTGCCCGAGCACCCGCAGCACTGGAACCATACACCATGTTGATGGCAGCCACTTCGCTTTCCGCCTGGATAAAGACCCGGCCCCGGGCAAGCATATGCCGGGCCATATAGGCCGTTAGTTCGTTCTGGGGAGTGATAGGATAACCATAATATGCGGTACAGCCCGCTCTTATAGCGGCCTCCGCAATGGCCTCGTTTCCCTTCATTAAGCGTTTTTCTTCGCTCATGCCTCGTCTCCTTCCAGTTCATACACCTCGATGCAGACATCGGGGCATACCTGATAGCAGTTGCCGCATGCAATGCATTTTTCCATATACTTTGCAAAGGAAGGGTATGTTCCTGTTGCATTAGGTGTTGTGTCTGGTTCAAGGACCTTGGAAGGACATGCACGGACGCAGAGATAACATCCCTTGCACATTTCCCGGTCAATGACAACCTTGCCTCTCTTAGCCATAGGGCCTCCTTATGGAACTATTCGGACAGAGCCGAGGTCTCGGACATTAACGGCAAGACCAGGCCCGTCCTGCTCTGATTATTTCTTTTTCATGGTAAAGGACACCAGCACCGCCAGGGCGATAGAAGCATGCTTTGTTTCGGCGCTATCGGCCCGGCTTGTCAGAACCACCGGCGCCCCAGCCCCCATGACAAGCCCTGCTCCCTTGGCCCCTCCGAGGTCAATAACCGCCTTGTACAGGATGTTTCCGGCCTCTATGTCCGGCGCCACCAGGATATCCGCATCCCCCGCCACGGGGCTTTCGATTTTCTTTATCCGGGCCGATTCGGCGCTGATAGCATTGTCTAAAGCCAAGGGCCCGTCGACAATACAGTCCTTTATTTGCCCCCGGCGGTTCATTTGGGTCAGAATAGCCGCATCGACCGTACAGGGCATTTTATCGCTGTTTACCTTTTCGACCGCAGCCAAAAGGGCCACCTTAGGCGTTTCGATACCCAGGGCCCGCGCACAGTCCACCGCATTGCGGATAATATCCAGTTTTTCCTGCAGGGTCGGCGCAATATTTATTGCCGCATCGGTCATGAGAAACAGTTTATGGTAATTGGCTGACTCGGCTACCCCAACATGACTCACCAGCCGGCCTGCGTTCAGCCCCGTTTCTTTGTTCAAAACAGCCTTAAGGAGTACCGACGTATCTAAAATCCCCTTCATGACAAAGGCCGCCTTTCCCTGTCGCACATAATCCACCGCAAGAGCGGCAGAGCGGACGATATCAGGCTCATCAACCAGCGTATAAGGGGAAAGGTCTATATTTTGAGCCCTTGCGATAGACTCTATCTGCCCGGTGTTGCCGATTAAAACCGCATCTGCAAATCCGTCTTTCCTGGCCGCTTCCACGGCTACCAAAACCTCTTCGTCCTGGGCAGCCGCAACGGCTATCCGAACCCGGCCGTTTTCCGCAGACAGACTTTTCGCTTTTTGGATCAATTCAGCGATAGATTTCATAACTAGTCCTTTAATACTCTACCGGTATTTCTTCTCCCCGCAGAACCCGAAGCCCCGCATCGCGGAGGGCTTCCAGTTCGCCTTCGCCGGGGAACACTTCCACCGGGGCGATCCACGACACCTTCTTTGTTATCCCCTGGACGACATTGGCATCGTGGGCAATGCCGCCGGTTAGCAGGATGGCATCTATTTTTCCGTCCGCCGCCGCAGCCAGGGCCCCCACTTCTTTTGCAACCCTGTATATAAAACCATTAAGAACCAAAGCCGCTTCCTGATCCCCTTCGCTGACCCGCCGTTCCACTTCCCTCATATCGTTGGTGCCCAAGAGGCTTACAAAACCCCCATGGCCGGTCAGCATTTTTCGGATTTCGTGTTCACTGTATTCACCGGAGAAACAGAGGCTCACCAGGGATCCTGCGGGAATGGTACCAGCCCGTTCGGGAGTAAAGGGACCTTCGCCATCCAAGCCATTGTTCACGTCCGTCACCCGGCCTCGCCGATGGAGACCCACGGTCACGCCGCCGCCCATATGGACAACAATAAGATTTATGTCATCATACCGTAAACCCTTGGACTTTGCATACCGGAGGGCTACAGCCCGCTGATTAAGGGCGTGGAAAATTGAGCGCCGTTTTATACCCTTAAGCCCCGTGAGCCGAGCTACATCGTCCAGTTCATCAACAACCACCGGATCGCTGATATAGGCAGGAACTCCCAGTTTGGTTGCCAGATCATCGGCAATAAGGGCCCCCAAGTTGGAAGCGTGACCTCCGTAACAGGCGGTGCGGAGGTCCTCCTTCATTTTATCGTTGACCCGGTAGGTTCCATGGGGCAGGGGCCTTACCAGCCCGCCCCGAGCTACGATACAATCAATCGCGTTCAGATCGATTACATGGGCATCGAGCAATTCCAAAATAGCTTTTTCACGAAATTCCAACTGATCCGCCACCGTATCGAACTGAGCAAGGGCTTCTACAGAATGGGAAACACCGGAAGAAAAGACCGTTTCTTCATCCCGGTAAACACCAACCTTGGTGGAGGTAGACCCGGGATTGATAACAAGAATGGTATATGCCATAGCACTGACAGTATATACTAAAATAAAGATTTAGCAAGAAAAATGATTGCTTTTATGCAGATAAATCTTGATATTATAAAGAGAAGCATTACACTATTACTTAAGGAGCTTTAGCCAGAATGATACAAAAGAGCGGATTTTCCATTCGATTTCTTGGACAGAATTCTTTTATATTGATGGACAGCCGAGGCTTTTCTATAGCCATCGATCCCTATTTGAGCGACTGGTGTGCCTCCCGGGGCAAAGACAAGATCCCGACACCTAAAAGCCGGCTTTTTCCGCCGCCGATTGCCCCAGAGGACCTGGATGTGGACCTGGTATTGCTCACCCATTCTCACTGCGATCATGCGGACCCGGAAACGCTTCGGGCCCTGGCAGGCAAAGGCCACATACGCATTGCAGGCCCCCGGGATGCCCTTAAGGTGGCGGAAAAAGCCGGCATCAGCGCAGAACGGCTCAGGCTTATACATCCGGGAGAAGAAATAACCTTTTACAGTAAACCCGGCATGCTTGCCGCGGCGGAACAGATACGACGGAGCAGTGAAAGCCCTTCTGAAGGGGGCATTCGGATTAAAGCGACCTTTGCGCTGCCCACCGACGGAACAGACCTGAACCATGTGGGCTATCTTATCCGGTTCAGCGACGGCAGCACCTTCTGGAATACGGGGGACACCGCCTGGTGCGATCTACTACCTGTGCTTGCGTCCAGAGAGGTTTGCAAGACAATTGCAGAATGGAATGGCGGAACCGGCCCCGATGTCATGGCGGTCTGCATTAATGCGGGCTACGGCAACCTTTCACACTGGGACGCAAGCCGGCTTGCCGGCGCAGCCCAGACCCGCTATGTGGTTCCCGCCCATTGGGACCTCTTTCCCCATAACTCGCTTAACCCAGAGCCCTTTAAGACATCACTGGAAAAGAACGCCCCGGACTCAATGTACTTTTTAATGGAACGGGACCGCGTATACCATTATGAGAATGGTCAGCTTGAACCGGCAGAGTAATATGAACTTTATATTGATGAACATTTAAGGGTTAGAGCTTTTCCGTAATTCTAAGGCACAGTTCAGCCTAGCCCCGCCTTCCCACATACTTGCGGACAAAACCGCAGGGCCGGTAGGTCATTTTGGCCTGCCTGAGCCCCTCATCACCCAGATCCTGTTCGCGGTTAATGTAAAGGAAATGTTTGGGCAGCGATGAAGCAAAGGCCTGGTTAATAAACTGGTAAATCCCCTTGTAAACCTCAAGGCCCTTTTCAAAATGAACCGCAAACATGCGGCCCTTAGCCACGCTTTCTCCCAGGCACCAGCCCGCAGGCCTATTATCCACATAATACATGGCGCCCTTGAGCCCTAGGTATTCAAACCGCTCCAGGGCTTCCTTGGCGGCCACATAGTCTCCTTCGGTGCCCTTTTCCTTGCACCATTCATCAAGCACAAAAAGTGCCTGGGGAACGAGTTCCGCGGTTAAGGGTCGTTCCTCGTAGGTATAGGAGTTGATAAACGCATTCACCAGGTTTCTTTTTTTATGGTATTTTTTTCCAGAAAGCTCTGCCAGATCCTTTCTGAGGTACAGGTAATCGAAGTTGTCCCGGTCTTCCTGGGTCGTAACACCAAGATCCTGCAAGGTAATACAATTGGAACAAAGCACCGAGTCAGAAAGATTTTTCCAATAATCATGGTGCGCAAAAAGATCTTCAATTACATCCCGGGAAGGTATAGAACAGGGGGTCATAAAAAATTTTTTGCCATCCCGTTCGCCTGAAATGATGATGGTATTGTCATCGTGGGATAATTGATAATTGTACCGTTTTCGGAAGAGATACAGGTTAGAAAAGGTAAATTCCGAAACCCCGTCGGCGGTCATGTTAAGCCGCGGATATAAATCGTCTTTTAGGTCCAGATTGATTGGCACAAATTCAGGATATTTAGGAATATTCATTATAGATAATAATATACAGATTGATGACCAAAAGAGGCAAGAAAATATGCCCCCATGCAAAAATATTGGCACAAACCTGAAATCGGCGGGGCCTTTACGAGGGAATACAAAATACGCATAGTATAGACATGAACAATTTTACAAAGCGCTTAGCGGACACCGATATGGTAAACCGCCTGCTTCCCCGGTTCACCCGGTATGTCCAGGTTTGGACAACCAGTGACCGTCATATTACGGAAACTCCATCCACCCCTGGTCAATGGGATCTGGCAAGGATGTTGGTTGATGAACTTAAAGGGCTTGGTATTACACAGGTAGAGCTCACCGATCACTGCTATGTGATTGCCCGGCTTTCCGCCACACCGGGATACGAAGGGGCCCCCACGATCGGTTTCATGGCCCATATGGACACCGCCAGCGATGTAAGCGGCAAGGATGTGCATCCAATCGTCACCGCCAACTACGATGGGTCAGTCATTCCTCTTAAAGACGGAATTAGTCTTGATCCTACAAAAGACGAGGCCCTTGCCAAACGGATCGGAGACACCATTATCCATACCGATGGGACTACCCTGCTGGGGGCCGATGATAAGGCCGGTATTGCGGAAATCATGGCAGCCCTGGATTACCTTCAGGCCCACCCTGAGATAAATCACGGCCCCTTGGAAATCGTTTTTTCCCCCGACGAAGAAACCGGCAAGGGGCTCCCCGAGTTTCCCCTTTCATCATTTAAATCCACGGCTTTTTACACCCTGGACGGCGGTCCTGCGGGGGAGTTTGAGGTAGAATGTTTTACGGCCTACAAGATTGATGTACTCTGCCATGGCAAGGCTATCCATATCGGACAGGCCCGGGGAAAACTGGCCAATGCCACCATGATGGCCGCCACTTATGCCACGCTCCTTCCCCGTTCGGAAAGTCCTGAAGCAACCGACGGCTACTACGGCTACTACTGCCCGATAGAAATTAAGGGAGACCTGGAAGAGGCATCTCTTGAAATTTATATCCGGGATTTTGATCAAAAAGAAATTGAGCGGCGGCTTGCAGCCCTGGAACTGTTCGGCAAAACCGTAGAAGCCCAGTTCCCCGGCGGGCGGGTAGAAGTAAAACCCCAGCTGCAATACATCAATATGAAACAAAAGATTGATGAACATCCTAGGGTCTTGGAGCTGCTTGAACGGGCTGCAGAAAAGGCAGAGGTAAAGGCCTACTTAAAACCAATCCGGGGAGGCACCGACGGCTCCCGGCTTACCCAAATGGGGATTCCGACGCCTAATGTTTACACCGGGGGCCACAACTATCACAGCAGAACCGAATGGGCCTCCCTTTCGGATATGGTTGCATCCACCCGAACCATCCTGGAACTGATCCAGCTCTGGGCAAAGGAACGGGCCGGTGCCTGAAAAACCATCCGCAGAACTGGCAATCTGGGAAGAGCGCCTCATCCGCGAATGGCGGGTTTTGCAGGGTGGACTTAAAAATAACAAAAACCCTGCTATAAGAGGCCGATATCCTGTTCCGCAGGAGTATGGCCCCCTCAGCCGTCATGAACTAGAAAATGCTGCGGCGGACCTCCTGGCGCTGCAGCGGGGCCTTACGGGGGAGCGGGCCCTCATAGGCTCCGCCTATATGGATGAGGGCCAGCGGCTTGGTGCATACCTGCTTTTTTACTGGTTTACATCCTACGCCCAGACCCGGGGCATGCTTGATATGGCCTATGAGGCACATTCGGTACAGCCGCCGGAGGACAGGGGCCCTTTTGTACCTTTGACGGAGGGGCGGTTTTGTATCCTGGACCTGGGGTCTGGGCCGGCCCCTTGCAGCCTCGCTGCAGCGGACTGGCTGAGATTCCGGGAAATTTTTCCAGACAACATTGAAATCACAGCCTGCGATCCGAGCCCGCTGGCACTGAAGCATGCTCAAGCATTGGCGCAGGGAGCTGGGTACAACATGAAAGCTATTGCACCCTGGAGGGCCGGTACTTCAGCCATCCCTGCGGGGACATACCACCTCATCACTATTGGCCACATGCTCAACGAGCTGTGGAAAGATACTCCTGAGAGGCTCCAAAAACGGGAAGCTTTTATTGCTGAACTGAAGGACCATCTTGAACCAGGGGGGATACTCATCATCCTGGAACCGGCCCTGCTCGCAACAGGAAGGGAGCTCCTTGCGCTGCGGGACCGGCTCGTAGCTTCGGGCTGGCGAGTTCTAACGCCCTGCTTTACCCAGCGGCCCTGCCCGGCCCTTAAAGAATCGCAGCAGACCTGCCACAGCGATTTTGCCTGGACTCCGCCCCGGACCGTCCGGGACCTGGCAAAGATAACCGGCCTCGACAAGGATCTGGTAAAAACGACCGCCTTCGTTATGAGCCGCCGAGAGGCCCTTCCAGGAGCGCTGGGTGCGGCGAATTATTCAAGCGCAGCAGAAGAGGCCGCAACAGCCGGAGCGGCTGGAGAGATTGGAGGGGACAACGCTCAGCGGGGGCCCTATCGGATTGTTTCAGAGCCCATGCTGAACAAGGCCGGCAGGACCCGTCTCATACTCTGCGGAGACGAAGGCCGCATACCCTTTTCCGCTAAGCTCGGAGAGGGCCTCCCTGCGGAAGCCCAATTCCGAACCCTTCGCCGTTCCGATGCCATCCTGCTTTACCAACCAGTACAGCGGGAAACAGGCCTGGCTCTGGGAGAACAGACCCAGATTATTCGGTTGCAGAAGTTGGTCACTTAAAAAATGGCCCAAAACCCTTAATTTGTAAGCAAACCAAGCCATGCTAAAGGTAGTTCATTAAATTTGTAATGACAATTTACACTTTGAATATAATCCAAAACATCTTTATACTCTGGTTTTCTAAACCAATCATTAAGTACATAAACATATTCAACTTTTAATTCCAACGAATATACTAACTTTTGATATTGTTTTCTTTTGAAATCACAGGTTTGCAATTTCTCATCTACCGATCCGGCAACTTTCTGAAATTTAACTTCTATGATAAACAATGTTTCACGTACTATAACAAGCAGAGCATCATCAGGTAATAATTTTCTAGATATTATTTTTTTCCAATCAATGTTATTTTCTTCTAAGAACTTATAAAAATCATTTTTCCTAAAACACCGAGCTACTGGGGTTTCTCGATAAAAGACAGTCAACCCAGCTCTATTGGCTTCTTTTTTTAAACTATATCCTGGAATTTCACTTAACAATTTATGCAAATCTACTTTCTTTTCAAATCGTAATCCAGAAATGGTGTTTCCGCCACCTTTACCATTTTCAATCATAGCTTTTACATCCCCAAATTATTTTTAAGATTTACAATTTCATTATTAATTCTTTGTATAGCAATAGTAATATATTCATCCTCAAGTTCACATCCAACAAATTTACGGCC
>JAIWNU010000225.1 GCA_020216655.1 Treponema sp.
AGAACATTCATTAAAATGGGATTGGGATATGGGACCAGATGCATTTACGCAAAGGACTCCGACTGGTATTCCTGAGCAGCATTGGCTACTATCCTCTGAAATAGCGGTACAAGTTATAAAACCCCTTTCAATAGTTTGTAATGGATCTCTCCAATGGATACAGAATAATAATCACCAGCTTGGTGATAATATTTTAGGACTAGAGTTTATACTCAGTGCTAAATATACTTTCTAAGGAGTAATTTATGAAAAAATCGACCATTTTGTTTGTACTTGGGGCTATATGTTCGTTTTTTCTTCAAGCCCAGGTTATACATAATCCCAACGATGCTCTGTATAAAGATATAGACCGATGGGCCGTCCAGGGGTATATAAGCACAGCTTTACCCCAGATTCGCCCTTATCCGGCTCAAATGCTCGACTTAATCCTTAAAGAAGTTGCTGACCGCGGAGATCCAGTAGCAAAGAAAAAGGCAGTATCATATATAAAAACCATTGCTCCCGGATCATATCCTGTGCATGTGGGTGGACATGGAACGATTACCGGGATTGATAAAGATATGACTTTATTCGGGGCGCCTATGGTTGATGGGGTGCTTCGTATTGAACCTTGGATCACTGGTTCCTACGAACTCCATGTATATGGATCTCTGCGAAAACCTGGTGAAGAAATAATTGTTCCCGGAACCTATTCTCCTTATCCAGATTTTGTGCTGGATTGGGCGAATGTGGGCCCCTTTTATATCCTTCAGGACTGGAATTCCACTCTAGCGCTGGGAAATGATAGACTATACTTCCAATCTGGTTTGAATCGTACCAGTTTTGGTCCCTTTTATAATTCAAGCCTTGTTGTTGGAGCTCAAGCAGGAAGGGCAGGTCATTTTAGTTTGGAATATCATCGAGATTGGTGGAATTTTGGTATTCTTTTTATGGCAATAACAGCTACCGATGATTTTGGAAAGGGGCAGTTTCCAGAAAAGTATATCATGATCCACACCTATGATTTTACAATTTTACCCAATTTTGAGTTTGGCTTTTTTGAAACTGTAGTATGGGGTGGTCGTTTTGAACCCCTTTATTTTATCCCCTTTAACCAGCTGTTTGTTGCCCAATCTATGGCTGGCTTTTCGGACAATTCTCTTTTTGGTATTCAATTCCGCTGGCTTCCTCAACCGGGAATGCAAATGCTTGGACAGCTTTATGTTGATGATCTTAATTTTAATGATCTTGCTAAACTTAATTTCAATACTAAATACAAATTAGCCGGCCAAGTGGGCTTTAATTATGTACCAATCCAAACTTGGCTCCCCGATATACGTTTTGAATACACTGCGGTAATGCCCTATATGTACACCCATGAAACCGGATCAAATATGACACGTTATAAGAATGATGACCCTAATTATTTTAATTATACCCATCGAGGTGCAAATCTTGGAACCGACTTGGATCCCAACTCGGATCGTGTAAAATTGAGCATCAGCAAAAATATGCTCACTACTTTTAATATAACTCTTACAGGCTATTTTACTCGACATGGTAATGCTTCAGAAGGTATCCTAAATATGAATCCGTTATATCATGATGGTTCTATCCTCGATGATGGAAGAAATGATAATGATGAAGCTACGTATCACTATGAAACTCGTTTCCTGACCCAGTCTGTTATTGATTATCGCCTTGCAGGAGGCTTCAGTCTTGCCTGGTCCTTGCCGACATCCTTTGGGAGTTTTGGCCTCCAGGCTGACTATGTTCTAGAGTACGGCTGGAACCGGAACCTTGTAAAGGATGATAACGGACTCACTAACTTTTGGGGGATAAGCGCATCCTGGCGCTGGTAAGAGAAGCTTTTTTAAAGTAATCGACTTTTAAATTGGTTCAGGCCATGCGGACCCCTTAAATCCAGGGGTCCCTCATGATAAGCCAGTACTTAACTGTTTAATATAGACTGAAACAGAGAAACGGTCACTCTCCCGCGGCATAAAGTAGCTTAAGCTCAGTTTGGGGCCGCCTGAAATTTCAAGCCGCGTCTGTTTTTCCGCTTCGTCCCAATAAAGAGCTGCCTCTGTCAGGATACGCTTTTTTTTGTCCTTGGGAGCAATTTCAAAGATTCGTTGTATGGAGCCACTGCCTTTTTTTTCAGTAAAGGCAACTTTTAGTGATGTAAGCCATTCGCGGCAGGCCTTGAGGGCTTCCGTAGACCCAAGATCGGGAAAGGTAATTTCAATACTTTGTGGATAATAGACTATAGGTTCATTTTCCAATGGTATGGGGTTGAGCTCGGAAAGAGCTTCTAAAACTGCTGCAAGGTCATTATCGGAAAGGGCCTGAGGAGCTTCATCAGAGCTTTCTGGATCAAGACCGTAAAGGGCAAGTACCGTTTCGCCGTAGACTCCCCAGCCAATGCGGTCCTTCCAATCAGGTGAAGTCCACAGAGCTTCTGAAATACGGAAAAGCCTGCCAGTGAGTTCAGGTTTTTGTGTAAGTACTGATCTAAAAAGCAGAGCTGAGAGATATTCTGTATATGCTCCGGCAAAGGTCTTGCCAAGTGTAACTTTGATGTATCGGCCCTGCATCCGCCGTTTTGTTCGGATTAAATTTGCAAGCTCCTGTGCTTTTTTTTGTGCAGGGTCCCCTTCTATACGGTGTTCTGTCAAAAAAGATCGTTCAGTACTATCGGCGCAGGCTCCGCATCCCATGCAGCGGCTTTCTTTCCCAGATGCACCAAAACAAGTAGCCGGTTCCCTTCTTTCCATTGCTTCCTGGTAAGCCTTATACAAAAAAGATTCCGTAACCGAGGTTTGTACAAAAGAAAGGGGAAATGAATAGGCCATGGACTTTTCTTCTGTGAGGGAGCCGCTCAGTCCATCGGAAAGGGGGACAATTGAGCCATCTTGCAAGAGCGCTTGGACAAGGGGACTTATTAAATCACCTCGAATCCCCTCATCATAAATCACTCCGTTTTTGGCTGCCTTTTCTAGCCCTTCCGCAAGACTGTAGCCCCCAAGCACTAAAAGCTGGTCTGCCACATATTCATCCCAATCCATGGCAAGACGAAATTCAAACCCTGCGTTCTCTACGATAGTTTTAACCCGATTGCTTATACTTTCTAGTTTTGTCCGGTCAAACTCGAGGGTTCCGTAACGGAGGGGCGTAAAGGGCATGCGAACGAGATACCCGGCCGAAAAAAGCAAGCGAGGACTTGGCCGGTTCTGATCTGCAAGGTTTTTGAGTTTTTCGCAGAATTGGTTAAATTCCGCGAGGTCTTCTTCATTTTCAAAACCAGAAAGTATATAAAAGAATTTAATTTCCCGGGCCTTCGCCTTAAAAAGCCGCTCAATAAGGAGCCAGAGGTTTTTACTCGAGAGGCCTTTAGCATACAGGGCACGCATTCCTTCAGAAATGCCTTCTACTCCTATAGTAAAGGACCGTTTTTCCGCCGCAAGTTCGCATTCGAGCATGCCGGGTGTATTCACCAATATATCCGCCCGCTGGCTCATCATATTTACCCGGTCAAAGATGCGGTTCAGATCTAAAAGAAGGGAGAGAATATCCGAATGAGCGTTAAAATTAAAAGAATAAAGCTCTAATGTTGATATACCCGTATTACGCAGCAATTGTATTGCCATATCTACCGCATCGGTACGGCTTACTTCCCGGTATGGCTTTCGTTCCCAGCCTTCGAAGCAGAATGTGCAGAACGATGGGCAGCCCCAGGAGATTTGTAGACGGCCCGTGTTTGCTTCGGGGGAATTTAAAAGAGGATAGGATGTAGGTAAAAAGGGCTTTTCCCAGGCGATGCTTCGGGCTATCTGTACACTTCGGTAAGAAATATGAGAAGGATTAAGACTATGACCAAAGGCCCAAAATGAGGGTATTTTTTGTTCAATTTCGGCAAGGAGATCTGTTTTATCATGGCTACGCAATTCAGAAAGGATGGTAAAAAGCTCTGCTCCTCCAGGCTTCGCTTCTGCTTCGCCAAAATAAAGCCCATCCGCAAAGGAATCGCCATTATTAAATATAAGTCCCTGATTTGCAAGAGAATTGGATCCACCAACAATGATGAGCGGCCATCTGGAATCCCGTTCGGAAGCCCGGAGGGGTATGCCTGATTTGATTAAAAGCAGGGGCAGGTTGACAAGTTCTAGCGCATAGGCACAGGAAATGAGAATAAAATCGAAATCCTTCGCAGGATGTTCAGAACAGATCCCCCGAAGCCAAGGCTGGTTTTCAGCGTCCAACTCCATTCGTTCAAATCGGGATGGCAGAAACGCAAAGTCCCCATAGGCATGAGGCCCCAGAGTCTTTCTCATCAAACTAAATAAAAAAAGATGGGGACTAGAGCGCTGGACATCCCGCCAGGGAGAAAGCCGTACAAAGAGGAAACGGGCCGCTGCTGCTTCCCATTCAGGATTATCCCAGCCTAACCTTTGTGCTGGAGTGGAGAAGGGACTAGTCTTCTTTGCTGCCATGATCCTCGATGGGGGCAGGGGCCAGAACCTGACCTTTAAATAATACTTTTGGATAAATTACAATGCCAAGCTTTTTTTCCAGCCGGGAAAGCCGCTGCAGTTCGATTTCGTCGCCGATTGTTATCATGATGCCGTGTTTGCCAGACCGGCCAGTGCGGCCCGCCCGGTGCGCGTACGCATCGGTAGAATCTGGCACATCCAGGGCAATGACTTGACTTATATCCTGGAT